>CAKQNH010000191.1 GCA_934255105.1 uncultured Pirellulaceae bacterium | reverse complement strand
AGCTCCTTTTGCGTTTCGACGTTTTGGGCGATGAACTCGTCGCGGTGCTCCTTGTTCAATAGTCGCTCCACGACGCTCACGCTGCGACTAGCGTCCAACACGTGCACCACCGGCCCGTCGTAGTTGGGGGAGATCTTAACCGCCGTGTGCTTGGCGCTGGTTGTGGCTCCGCCGACCAGCAGCGGCATCGTCATCCCGGCGCGTTTCATCTCGCGGGCCACGTGGGACATTTCATCCAGCGACGGCGTGATCAGACCGCTCAAGCCGATCATGTCGACGCCCCGCTCAACGGCTTCTGCCAGAATCTTGTCTGAGGAGACCATTACGCCCAGATCGATGACTTCGTAGTTGTTGCACTGCAGCACGACACCCACGATATTTTTACCGATGTCATGCACGTCGCCTTTGACCGTGGCGATTAAGAACTTGCCGCGCGCGGCTTGGTCGAGCGTTCCGGCCAGACGCTTCTCTTCGTCCATGAACGGTTCCAGATAAGCCACCGCCTTCTTCATAACCCGCGCAGACTTGACCACTTGAGGCAAGAACATTTTGCCTGCGCCGAACAGATCCCCCACGACCTTCATGCCGTCCATCAAGGGACCCTCGATGACTTGGATGCAGCGGTCAAAGTGTTGCCGAGCTTCCTCGGTGTCTTCGACGATGTACTTGTCGATACCTTTGACCAACGCATGCTTCATGCGCTCGGTTACCGATTCTGCACGCCACGCTAGGTCTTCGCCCGATTTCTTTTTGCCATCCCCCTTCACGGTTTCGGCGAACTCCAGCAGGCGTTCGGTAGCATCGGGTCGGCGATTGAGCAGCACATCCTCTACGTGCTGCAGCATATCTGGCGGGATCTGCTCGTAGACTTCCAATTGGCCTGCGTTGACGATACCCATATCCAGTCCGGCGGCCACGGCGTGATATAGGAAGGCGCTGTGGATCGCCTCGCGGACCGGGTCGTTGCCGCGGAAGCTGAAGCTGATATTGCTCACTCCACCGCTAGTCTTGGCACCGGGGCATTCCTGCTTGATGCGGCGGACGGCGTTGATGAAGTCGACGGCGTAGTTATTGTGCTCCTCCATGCCGGTAGCGATGGTCAGAATATTGGGGTCGAAGATGATATCCTCGGCGGGGAAATCCAATTCGTTTCTGAGCAAGTCGTAGGCGCGCTTGCAGATGCGCACCTTGCTATCTTCATCAGCGGCTTGCCCCTCTTCGTCGAATGCCATGACCACTGCGGCCGCACCGTACTGGCGGACGAGTGCCGCGCGGCGCAGGAATTCGGCTTCACCGTCCTTGAGCGAAATGGAGTTCACGATGGCTTTGCCCTGCACATTGCGCAGGCCGGCCTCGAGCACTTCCCACTTGCTGCTATCGATCATGATGGGGACTGACGCGGCTACGTGGTCGCCGGCGATCAGCCTCAAGAAGCGAATCATCGCCTCCACGCCGTCGAGCATCCCCTCGTCGAAGTTGACGTCGATAATCGTGGCCCCGTTCTCGACCTGGGCGCGCGCGATCTCGACCCCTTCTTCGTACTTGTCGTCGCGGATCAGGCGCGCGAATTGCTTGCTGCCCATGACGTTGGTTCGTTCGCCGATCATCGTGAACGGGATCTCGGGGCGCAAGACCAGGGGCATTTGGCCGGAGAGTCGCGTGTAGACGGGGCCGGGCGAGTCCTGCTTGGGCTTGCGGCCTTCGACTCGCGCGGCGATCGCTCGAATATGGTCTGGGGTTGTTCCGCAGCAGCCGCCAAGAATGTTGACCCAACCGCTGTCGGCATATTCACCCAGTTTGTCAGCCATCTCCTGGGGGCCCAAGTCGAACTGACCCATCTCGTTGGGCAATCCAGCGTTGGGATGGCAGGAAATGGGAATCTCTGCGACTCGCGAGAGCTCTTCGATATGCGACCGCATGACGTCGGGACCTAGGGCGCAGTTCATACCCACAGACAACAGCGGGAAGTGATTGATGGCCGTCCAAAACGCTTCGACGCTCTGCGCGCTCACAAACGTCCGACCGCCATCGCCAAATGTACCGCTGGCCATGACCGGAACACGCTTGCCACCCGCCTTGAAAAAGTCGGCAATTGCAAACAGACAGGCTTTCAAATTCAACGTGTCGATCGCCGTTTCCGGAAGCAGGATATCCACCCCGGCGGCTACCAAGGCATTGACCTGAGCGCGGTAGCTGTCGACCATCTGTTCAAACGTGGCACCTCGGTGGGCGGGATCGTTCTCGGTGCTGATCGCCAATTGCTTGGTCGTCGGACCGATCGATCCGGCTACAAAACGAGGTTTGTCCGGCGTCCGCTCGTTCCACTCGTCGGCCGCCTTCCGCGCGCAGGCAACCGCGGCACGGTTGATCTCGTCAACCAGTTCCAGCGGCAATCCAAATTCGATCATGCCTACGGGAGAGGCACCGAACGTATTGGTTTCCACGATGTCGCTGCCGGCTGCGAAATAGGCGGCATGAATTGCGGTGATCTTGTCGGGATGCGTCAGGCACAGAATGTCGGCGAAGTTCTTCAGGTCCTTATTGTGGTCTGCGAATCGCTCGCCCCGCACGTCCTCTTCGTTTAGGGCAAGACGCTGGATCATCGTCCCCATCGCGCCGTCGAGCAAGATAATGCGCTCGCGAACAAGGTGGCTCAGTAGCGAGGAATTGTCGTCTTGGCTCATAGTGCTGGATCGCAAGTCTGTTGTAAGGGTTGTCACTAGCTCGTCTGGGGGTGTGTGTCATGTGGTGGATCGCGCTATCGCGGTGATCTAGGAAGAGGCACCGGACCCGCTCTGCCGGAGGGGACAGCGATATTGCTAAATACGATTTTGCTAAAAAAAATACGAATCTGCTTAACAATAGTCTACATTGTGGCTAGGCAGGCTCAAAATGGTCTGGCGAAAACCGAGTAGGACAATTGTCCCAATTGTGTCACCCGCACATCAGTCACAAGAGTTGCAGAACAATTGACTCAATTGTTTCGCCCTCACGCTAGTCTCAAGGTTCTTAAACAATTGCGACGATCGCTTTTTTGAACAATTGGGACAATTGTTCTACGGGAAGTTAAACAATTGGGACAATTGTTCTACGGGAAGTCAAACAATTGGGACAATTGTTCTACGCAAAGTTCACTGCTCAGACGTCCGCCTAGGTTGAAACGCTAAGAAATCGGGCAACATGTACTGAGTATACTTGTTATGGTTGTTCGCGTTAACCCGTTGGAATTGCCTCCAACTGTGTGTTAGCCTGCTTCTTACAACTGGACTTGCAACTGAACGCTTGCGCTTGGGCGCTTGCAAACGGCAATCCTGCCCGTGAATGCTATATTATGCACACCTGCAAAATCCTGCATGAGACGTGCAGGTTTTTGCACGGACTGTGCGTGAATGTTCTGTATAAGCGGGGTGGTTAAGCAGGCTGGCAAAGAATCTTTAGGCGAGTGCCGCCAGCCGAGCTGGAGTCAGCCAGGCTTGGACTCAGCGACTGTGGGTAACCCCAAAGCGGTCAATAAACTACACCTGCCCCCCTGCTTAAATCTGTGTATAACGGTTGGGAATTGCTGTTGGTACGCTGTTTGCCATGTTGAGCTGCCAGCTCCAAAGTCTCGGCTCGCAGAGCACGTGCGTAGTACGACCGCTGGTGAATATGGCGGGTTGAGTAGGCAAGCCATCCTCTTTCGGTTTTTCTGGAGCCTTTGATGCAACATACGGCTGTGAGCACGTCCCGCCATGACGGGGATCCGCCGGCGACCGGCGACCGGCTGGGGTGCTTGCAGGGGGCGATAGCATCTGCGATTCACTATCTGCCGACCCAGGGCCCAATTTCGATCTTTGTTCATCACAACACGCTGCACTCGTTTGAGGATCTGCCATTCGACCAGGCGGTGCTCAAAGGGCGCGAGCGGTATGGTTGTGAGCCCTATCTATCGGAGGACCGCTATCGCAGTGAGCTCGCCTGCGGCCGCATTTCAATGGACGATCTTCGCCAAGTGCTGATGGATGATCTGGGCGAGCAGGCCGACGATTTGATCGCCAGCTTCGGCACACGCTATACGCTTCGGTTGGCCATGTTGCAGATGACATTGCATTCGGCACCCGACGCAGAATTGAAATGGCTGCTGGCGGAAACGGATCTGCTGCGTCGATTTCGCGGCGAGGTTTCGGCGACGCGGCGCGAGCAAATGTTACATCAAACTCGGAACTGGGTACTGCACCGGGACGCCAAGTTCGACAGGGCCGAGTCATGGAGCGAATCGCAGTGGGAAACGCGCGTGCTCGAACTGCTCTGGCAAGCTTGTCACGATGGCGTGGAAGCGGCCAACCTGCCACCTCCCACTCAGCCTCCGCCGACGCGCATGCGCGATTTGTTGTTGGAAGCGACTGGTGAGGATATCTACAGCATGGTCGATGAAGTGCTGATCCGCTTCTGTGGTAGCTTTCTAGACCAGGGCTTTGCGAATTGGTCGCTGCCTCATCGCGACGAAGGGTTTGCGCGGGCGTTTGCCAAGCTGTACCTACATCGCCTGGCGATTCGACCCGCCTGGATGGACGGCATGCGCGGGGAGCTGCAATCGATTCTGCAAACCGGCTTTGATCCGCTGCGGTCGATCGCTGAATCGCTCGAGGCCCTGGGCCTTGATTTGGCAGCGGACAGCGGCGCAGTAGAGGAAAAGATCTGCTCGACGCTGCTGTCGCTCAAGGGCTGGGCAGGGATGATCTGGCAGTTGGAAACCAGCGCCCCCTGGTCGCCCAAGCCGGCTCCGCTGGGGTCACTGAATGAATATTTGGCGATCCGATTGATGCTGGAGCGTTATGCGATCGTCAATCTGGGTAGGCGTTATTTGCCTGCAAAGGAAAGGCGGAGAACCGACGGCGGAGCGTCGGGCCACATTGGGGGAGCAGGAAAAACCGACGGCGGAGCGTCGGGCCACATTGGATTGATGCGTCGGATACGAGCGTTTGCAGAGCAGCGCGTGCCCGGCAATCGTGGGCCGTCTATCGAGCAGCGGACCTACACCATCTTTCAACTGGCTCAGGCCGGGGGCTGGGCACCGGAGCAACTGGCGGCGATGACGCAGCCGCAATGGTCATGCTTAGTGCAAGAGATCGAAGCCTTCGATAGCCTCGAGCGGCGACGCATTCTACATGCGGCCTACGAGCGACATTACCTGGTCGCCGCGCTGGACGCCGTAGCGATCCATTCGCGTCAGCGTCGCGAGAAGCAACTTACTGGCAACGCACCGGCCTATATTGCGGTGTTCTGTATCGATGATCGCGAAGAGTCCTTTCGACGGCACTTGGAGGAGGTTGATCCGGCTTGCGAAACGGCATCTGCGGCTGGCTTCTATGCGGTGGCCATGTATTATCAAGGAGCTGATCATGCACACTACCGCCCGCTATGCCCAGCTATAGTCACACCCAAACACTATGTTCGCGAAGAGCCGCTGTTCTCGGTCGTGGAGGCTAGCCGTCGCCGCGCTCAGCGACGTCGCCAGATCGGTCAAGTGACTCATCAAATCCATGCAGGATCGCGGACGATGCTCGGTGGCTGGCTCACCGGCGTGTTGGGAGCGCTCGCCACGGTTCCCATGGTGGCGCGCATTATGGCACCCGGCCTGACCGCAAAAATCAGAAGGTCGTTTCGGTCGTTCGTCAGCCCGCCTGCCACGGAGTTGCACATCGAGCGCGAAGCGGCTGAACCCGGTTCGTCCCTTGAGGCTTTGGGCTACAGCCTGGATGAGATGGCGGCCATCGTAGTCCGCATACTTCAAGACATCGGAACCGTTCAGAACTTTCCACCCATACTGCTGTTCTTTGGTCACGGCAGTGGCAGTTTGAACAACCCGCATGAGTCGGCTTACAACTGCGGTGCCTGCAGTGGCGGTCGCGGCGGCCCCAATGCGCGCGCCTGGGCGCTGATGGCCAATGATCCGCGAGTTCGCAGTCGAGCGGCACAGTTGGGCGTGAGCATCCCCGATGATGTGCGCTTTGTGGGAGCATTTCATAATACGTGTAGCGACGCGGTGGAGTACTTTGATCTAGACCTGCTACCGCGCAGCCATCGCAATCTATTTCGCCGTATCGAGGCGAGTGTAGATGAGGCGCGAGCCCGCGACGCTCACGAGCGATCGCGGCGTTTCGAATCCGCCCCGCTGAATTTAACTCCTCGCGAAGCGCTCGAACACGTCGAGGGGCGTAGCGAAGATCTATCGCAAGCGAGGCCCGAGTACAATCACGCTACCAACGCCGTGACCTTTGTGGGGCGCCGCCAGTGGAGTCGTGGCCTGTTCGCCGACCGGCGAATATTTTTAACGTCTTACAACCCCGAGGTAGACGACGAGAGCGTGCCTGTGCTATCGCGCATCTTGGGCGCGGCCATTCCGGTTTGTGCGGGCATCGCCCTGGAGTACTATTTTTCGACCGTGGATACGGAAGGCTATGGCTGTGGATCGAAATTGCCGCACAACGTGGCTTCGATGCTGGGCGTAATGACTGGGGCTGCCAGCGACTTGCGCCCCGGCCTGTCGCAGCAGATGATTGAAATCCATGAACCTATGCGGCCTCTGTTCGTCGTCGAGACAACTCCCGAGCGGATGAATCGAGTATTGGAGGGTAGTGCCGGGATTGCCCGATTGGTCCGAGGCAATTGGGTGCATTTGGTCCTGTTTGATCCCCAGACATCGACGCTGCTGCGGTACGTCGCTGGAGACTATCGCCTGTATGTTCCAGAGACTACGCGATTGCCCCAAGTCGAATCGTCCATCGATTGGTATCGCGGGCAGCGCGGTCATCTCGGATTTGCGACGGTGAGTGATGCATAAACATCGAGCCAGAAATTTAAAACAATGAACTTTACCGAAGTTGCTTTTCAACTTCTCGGCATGACGGTAGTCGCCAGCCCCGCTCTTCTGCTGGCGCTTTTGGGGCTGTCAACCATGGTGGGATATCGCTTGAGTGAATCGGCGATCGCGCGGCTGACTCACGCCGCCGTGTTATTCTCGCTGCTGCCCGCGCTGTCCATCCTGGGTTTGATGTTGGCCACGGGGGCGCGCTCCGTTCCGCTGGAATTTGGCGAGTGGGTCGCGCTGCCAGAGCAGGGATTTCATTTTCAAGTGAAGTTCCTGTTCGACCGGCTCAGCATCCCTTTTCTGCTGTTGTCCTGTGTATTGTGTGGAGTTGTGGGGACTTTTACGCGGCGCTATTTGCATCGCGAAGAGGGCTACTCGCGTTTCTTTATCTATTACGCTGTCTTCTTTTTCGGCATGGTCACATCGTCGTTGGCGGGGACCATCGAGTTGTTGTTTGTGGGTTGGGAGATGGTCGGGCTTTCTTCGGCTCTGTTGGTGGCCTACTTCCATGAGCGTCAAAACCCCGTCCGCAATGGACTGCGGATTTGGGCGATCTACCGGCTGTCCGATGCAGCCTTTATGATCGCGGCCATCACCATGCACCACATGACGGGCAAAGGAGATTTGGGTGGATTGATGAGTTCTCATGTGTGGCCCGATGGCACCGCAGCGATCACATCGCAGCAAGCCCTGCTGGTGGGTTTGTTGCTGCTGGTGGCGGTGGCTGGCAAATCGGCCTTGTTCCCATTTTCGGGTTGGCTGCCGCGGGCGATGGAGGGTCCCACGCCTTCGAGTGCAATTTTCTACGGAGCGCTGTCGGTACACCTGGGGGTGTACTTGCTGCTCCGCGTTGGGCCGATTTTCGAAGCATCGCTACTGCTGCGCATCGCGGTGATTACTCTGGGCGTGATATCTGCCGCCAGCGGTGCCTTGATGTCGCGCGTGCAAAGTGACATTAAAGTATCGCTGGCTTACGCATCGCTGACTCAAGTGGGCATCATTGTGGTGGAGATCGGTCTGGGATTCTACTACTTAGCGTTGATCCACATCGT
Organism: uncultured Pirellulaceae bacterium; assembly: GCA_934255105.1. Classification (GTDB taxonomy): domain Bacteria; phylum Planctomycetota; class Planctomycetia; order Pirellulales; family Pirellulaceae; genus Aureliella. The sequence continues at coordinate 2 of CAKQNH010000191.1, read as the reverse complement.
GG
>CAKQNH010000190.1 GCA_934255105.1 uncultured Pirellulaceae bacterium | reverse complement strand
GGTTGAGCGGCAGCCATCATCTGCACGTGAGCTTGCCAAGCGATGCTGCGCGTGCCGCGAGCCGGTTTGAATGCGCAGTCGAAGACCGACAGGTGCTCATCCTTCAGGAATGGTGCGCCCTCGATCGTGTCGTTCTCATTCACATAATCCACGATGGCTTTGACCTGGTCTGCATCGTATCCCAGCGTCTCAAGCCCTAGCGCGACGGAGCGATTGACGATCTTGAGCATCCCACCGCCGGCGAGTTGCTTGTACTTGACCAAGGCAATATCGGGCTCGATGCCTGTTGTATCGCAGTCCATCATAAAGCTGATCGTACCGGTAGGTGCCAGCACGGTAGCTTGGGCATTGCGGTAGCCGTAGCGCTCGCCCAGCTCTACCACTTTGTCCCACAGACTGCGGGCCGCGTCCTTGAGATACTGTGGTCCAGCCTCATCGATCTGCTCCACCGCATCGCGGTGCATGCGCATGACTTTGAGCATCGGCTCGCGGTTCGGCTCGAAACCCTCAAACGGTCCGACCACGCCCGCCATTTCAGCGCTGGTCAAATTCGCCGATCCATGCAGCAGGCTGGTGATCGTTCCGCACATGCTGCGGGCCGAGTCGGAATTGTACGCATGGCCGGCGGTCATGATTAGACTACCCAAATTCGAATAGCCTAAGCCCAGTGGGCGATAGCGATGGCTGTTCTCAGCAATCTGGGCCGTAGGATAACTGGCATGTCCCACTAGAATCTCTTGGGCGATGAAAAACAATCGACAGGCAGCGTGGAAACCCGCTATATCGAACAAGCCGTCCGGCTGACGAAACTTCATCAGGTTGATGCTCGCCAGATTGCAGGCCGTATCGTCCAGGAACATATATTCCGAACAAGGATTGCTGGCGTTGATCGGTCCCGAGTTGGGACATGTGTGCCAGTGGTTGATGGTGGTGTCGTACTGGACTCCTGGATCGCCACAGTTCCACGCACACTCGGCCATGCGATTGAGCAGGTCGCGCGCAGCGTGCTTCGGAGGCTCAGCTTGAGTTTTGGGACTGACCCAAGTGGTCGTCCACTGCTTACCATCGCGGACCGCTTCCATAAACGGATCGGTGACACGCACAGACAGGTTGGCGTTTTGGAAGAACACCGACGAGTAAGCTTCGCCGTTGAAGTTGGCCTCGTAGCCTTGGCGAATCAGCGCGTGCGCCTTCTGCTCTTCGTTCCACTTGCACTCGATGAACTCCAGCACATCGGGGTGGGTCACTTTCAGCGACTGCATCTTGGCAGCGCGGCGCGTCTTACCGCCACTCTTGACCACACCCGCGATCGAGTCATAGACTTTCATGAACGACAGAGGCCCCGAAGGCGTTCCGCCGCCCGAGAGTTTTTCGCGGCGACTGCGGATCGTCGACAGATCGGTCCCCGTACCACTGCCAAACTTAAAGAGCATCGCTTCGGCACTAGCCAGTCGCATGATGTCTTCCATGTTGTCCGCCACGCTCTGAATGAAGCAGGCCGAGCCTTGCGGATACTCGTAGGGATTGTCAGGTTGTTCAACCTGTCGCGTCTCGGGATTGTAGTTCCAAGTGCACGCCGATCCGACGACACCATATTGCTGGAACAAACCAACGTTGAACCAGACTGGCGAATTGAAAGATCCGCACTGGTGTAGACACAGCCACGACAGATCGTTGTAGAAGTTCTCGCCCTCGGCGGCCGAATCGAAGTAGCCGTCTGCAATTCCCCAATCGGCGATGGTCCGCGTCACGCGGTGGATCAACTGCCGCACACTCTTCTCGCGTTCGCTGGTCCCCGGTTCGCCGTAGAAGTACTTGCTGACCACCACGTTGGTCGCCAATTGGCTCCACGTTTCTGGAACCTCGCAATCGTTTTGTTCGAACAGCGCTTGGCCCGATTCGTCGCGGATGGTTGCAGACCGAATCTCCCACGCCACTGTATCAAATGGATTGGTCCCCGCAGGGCAGAAACGCGGCTCGATCTTGAGCCCTTCACCGCTGCCATCGCTCGAACGGGTCAGCTTGGCAGACTTAGCCGCAGCCTGTCGGCTGGCCGTCGTCGCTCTTGTCTCACGCTCGCCTTGCGCCTTATTGTCACGTTCCTTACGACCTAGATCGACTGTCGCCATCCGAATAGCTCCCTACAGAAAAATAAAAAAAGAAATGAACTCACGCTACCACCGCAGTTGTCTCTGGGTGCACTACTTTGAGGCACTCCCAGCCTGATAGATTCCTTGGCTGTGATACCCATAGTGCGAATACCCGCTGTGCTAATACCCACTGTGCTGGCATGTTTCGAGCGCAACAACCACTACCTGTAGTATACAGGTGAAATGCAAGCACTACATCTAGCACTTTCCGCAGAGTGTATCGAAACCCGTGTGTCTGTCAAATAGAGCTCGTCAACGATCACAACTGCTGATGCTAACTTGACTTGGGGCGATTCACTGTCCGCATTGGAATGCGCACCAACCCCTCGCCGCCCGACCTAAGTCTTGATGTATCCAGGGGTTAGCTCAGAACTCCGACCAGCTACCGAGACTGAGATTAGAGTCAGAGGAAATGCAGAATATTCGTTAAGTGGGGGAGGTACCCCCGACGAATGCTTCACAATGCGAAGTCTAGGTTAGTGGCGACAATTGTTCGCTGCACTTAATGTGGCACTCAATGTGGCTCGACGCTCCGCGTCGGTATTCCCCCGCCCCTGTTCGCTGGGCCTAAGTTCCTAAGTTACAGCCCCGCTTTGACAAAGTGCTGTCGAAAATGCCGAAGAGGTGGAAGCACTTTTTTCTCACTCTCCGCAACTGCCGCTATCAAACAGGAGTTAGTACGAAATATTGGAAAGCAGCTTGCAAAAAGTCGCTGATCGCTACGTCGATCAGTTGCTTTGTTTTCAGATAACCAAGCAAGGACCGGCGGAGCGGTCCACGACAATTGCAGAACTACTTATTCACTACCTGGACATTGGCAATGGTGACGTCGCGTATAAAGTCAGGCCCCGCCTGAACCGTCACCGCCTCACCATCTGCGCCGTAGCGAATGAGGTTCATCAAGATCGAATCGGATAGCGAACCGCCGATCAGGATTGTGTGCAGCGATTTGCTGCTGACGTTGCTCACAATGATGCGGCTGGTATCGCCCAGTGGTGCCATCCCGCCGCCATACCCACCGTCGCCGATCTTCACGGCGGCGCGACACTGCAGGTCAGCCGGGGAGGTATCGATCAAGCCATCGATCAAGATGTCGTGCATCTTGAGACCGGGCGTATTCAATAGCCTGATGATGTGGTGACCACCACGGCAGTAGCCTCTAACATTGCGCACAATCACGTGCCGAATATCGTCCAAACCCTCGCCGCGATCCACTGCGCCGCTCACCATGGTCGTCGCTAGGCTGCCCGCTGCGCCGTCCGCACGCGGAATGGCTGTCAACGCAATCAGGTCATCTCCTGTATAACCTGTGATGTTATCGATCAGAAAATCGTGGCATCCCATCCGCAGATCGATCCCGTCCTGATTGAGAATTGTCTGCCGAGTGTTGTCGATCATCTTGCTGCCACTCGAGGCAAAGTCGAGATCGCGCAGCGTACCATGCGCACAGCGTTCGAGCGAAATTGCCCATCCATGGGAATCGCGAATGGCAAGATTCTCTATATGGATATGCTCGACGAAAGCCATCAGGATCCCAATATTCCGCCAGTCACCCATCTGGCTTTCACCCTCGACCCCAGCATCCGTTCCAAAAGACCTTGTCCCGAGTTGCTTGCCACCGTCGCCAGTCGCCCGCGGGCGGTCGGCACCCTCCAGCACCGCTCGGCCAATCCCGCGAATTTGGATGTTCTCCATCGGCTGGATATCCGTGATGCCGATACCACAGTTCGCGCTGCGCATGATATTATCGCGACAGCGATCGGACAGCTTGATATGGCAGTTGTCCAATTCCAGCAGCGTGTGGCTGCGCAGTAAGATTGCCGAGTCGAGCTGCCACACGTTGCGCGGCTGTCCGCCATTTAAGTTGACTCGCGGGATGACCACCCGCCCGCCGGCGGCGACCGCTGCCTCGATCGCTTGATTGATCCGCTCGACATCCGACCCTTGAAAATCGTTGGGCGTGAACACACTATGCGGAGTCGCCATCGTTTCTTGGGCGACCGCAGCAGGCAGGTTTGTCCATGCCACACAGCATACCAACCACATCGCAACTCGGACTTCAGACCAGCTTTTATCAAAATGTTTCATGATGTATCTCCTAGCCCAGGGGGCGGAACATCCCTGCCGGTGGCGTAAGCCACCGGAATCGATGAGTCCTCCAACCTCCCAGCGAATTGCCGCCTTCTGCGGCAATTCGCTGGGAAGTTGGAGGTGCTGAAATAGCGGGAAGCTAGCTTCAAAACTCCTTCACCAGCGAGGCGAGCTCGCTGGGTCGTAAAAAAAGAGCAGCACGGGTATCTACAGCGAGTACTGTGGGATCTTCAGCAGTTCACCGTCCTTGAGCGCTGATTGGTGGGCGACGATCCCAGCTACGGTCATATTTAACGCTTGAGCGATATCGACCAAGGGGCGTCGTTCCTCGAGTATCGATACCACAAACTCGTTCATCAACTGACCGTGGGAACCACCGTGACCACCAGCGTCAACTCCAGGCGGCAGGGGAGGGCGACGCACCTCGGGCAACTTGTCAGCGCCAATTCCTTCAAACTTCCCGTAGAAGCTCCCCTTCTGGCATCGAATGCGTCCGCGTTCGCCGCTGTCGCCAGGCGTATCCCAACTGACCGCCATTCGCGCCATGCCACCTTCGCTGGTGCGGAGCAATGCTACTTCTGTCCCGAATGGATTCTTGTAGCGATTGTTAGCCGGGGTGAGCAGCGGCATAATGCTTGGCATTCCCATGCACGATACCTCGGTAAAACTTCCACCCGTGACTCCGGTGTGATAGGCGTTGGAGTGCGTGGGATACCATTGCGGCGGCAGACCAATCCTCCAGCCTTTGTACGAATCGATCTGCTCGACCGAGGCATGATAGTACTCGCCTTCCGCGTAGATCAATTCCCCAAGGACACCTGCGCGATACAGTTCGCGCATGGCGTACAGGTCGTCGCGGTAGTAGGAGGTCTCGAACATCATGTACGTCTTGCCCGTTTTTTTAACGGTTTCCATTAGCCGATCGGCGTCTTCGATCGAGCCGAAGGTGGCGGGGACTGCACAGGCCACATGCTTGCCGTGTTGCATGGCGTCGATGCAGTGCTGCGCGTGGCTAGGCGCGTCTGTCGCCACGAACACAGCTTCGATCCGATCGTCTTTGACCAGTTCTTCCAGCGATGGATACTTCTTTTCACACTTGCAGAGTTTGGCCAGTTCATCGCAACGATCCGGGAATAGATCGCTGACGGCTACGACTTCCACATTCGGGTGATGCTGGAAACTGAAGGCGGCACCGAAGCGACATACCCCATAGCCCACGATACCGACTCGCAACTTGCGATCAGAAAATGGCTTCCATCCGCGCGATGCGTTGGGATCGGTGGCTTGTTTCTCAAACCCTTGAATCACGGGCTCTTGCGCAAACAACGGACTGCCGATCGTGAGGGCCGTGGCTGAGCAGCCGATCAATTGAAGGAAGGAGCGTCTTGACGGAGATTCGTACATCGGTAGGCTCTTTTCAAGCAGGAGGGGCAGGGCGGGCGTGTAGGACGGAACGCCGATTATAACTAAAATCTGCCTCGAGTTTCAATTCGCCTTCGTTTTTCATCGCAGTCACTCTCACCGCAACAGCCACGCACCATGCAGCGGACCGCCGACAACAAACAACAACTCAGCTCCCAGCAATTGGCCATACTCGACGCGATTGTGCCGCTGGTCGCGCAGCGAATGCAGGGACAGCAGGCCGGTCATGGGCTGGATCACGTGCAGCGCGTCGTGCTCTCAGCGCGTGCCATCCAGTCCGAGGTGGGCGGTTGTCCGTTCATTGTCGAAGCCGCGGCGTGGCTGCACGATATTGGCGATGCTAAGTTTCATTCGGGGCAGGAGCTGAGCGGCGAATTTAGTCGCGAAATCCTTGGGCAGTTCAACTTGCCGAACGAAATCATCGAACACGTGGTGTCCATCGTCGATGGCATATCGTTTCGCAAATCCAGCACCTCCTCCACACTCACGCTCGAAGGCCAAATTGTTCAAGACGCCGACCGATTGGATGCGCTAGGCGCTATTGGAATTGTCCGGACGATCGAATATGGTGCGACGCGTGGACAACCCTTCTTCGACCCAGCCAGCGATCTGCTCACGGATCCCACCGGCGTGGGGCATTTCTACCAAAAGCTCTTCAAGCTGCGCGGGCTGCTGAACACGGAGCCTGCGCGCCGCATGTCCCAAGCCCGCGAGGACTTTATGCGCGCGTTTCTGCAACAGTTCTTCGATGAGTGTGGCACCTCGATCGATGAGCCGTAAACTGGCCATCGCAGCCGGACAATGTTGATTTTTTGCAACATCCCATTCGCTACTCGGCTCACCTACGCGCGGCGGACTTGGCTTCGCAAGTCCTGAACAGCACACGGGTTGTGGTCTTAACCAGCCTCGTGGGCAGCATGCGCTAGCGGCGGTGGCCCGCCAATTGCATTCCCGCTGCAAAGCTTCGCGATTTTCTGTAGCGGAAGTATTGGCGAAACTCCGAGGCTGTGTCTCAATCAAATCCAAAGCTTGTCCGCGAATCAGCCTTCTCATCCAAAGCCCCGATCGATGCACGCAATCGACCTTGTCAACCTGGCCGCTACATTTGTTCACCTAGCACAGCCCATGGCTGAATTGCGTCTGATTCCGCGCCGCTCGTCCGCGCAAGACTTATGGCTCACCTCACGCTTCCGCCAAGAGAACTGGCTCTATTGTCTGGCTCGCCATCGCGATGCAATTGTGCAGCCCAACACCAGTCGTCGCATACAACTGTGGCGCGACATCATGCCGGTCATTCAGGAAGTGTTGTTGGCTGAGCCACTCGCGCGAGTAATCGCCTACTCAGCCAGCTTATGGAGCAGTCGGGGCCTCGACAGCGACCTAGCACCGCTGGCGAACAGCACATTGGCAGCACATATTGAGGCTCGGAATCGCTGCCTACATCTCATTGTCTTTGGCCAGGGCCTAGCGGCCGACAAAGCGGCCATAGTCAATCGCCTTCGCCGCAACTTAGAGCGCTATACCGATCATCTGCTAGCCCGCCTGCCACGCTTAGACAATCCCGGACTGTATGCCTTCGAATCCCACTCGATGTGTCGCCAGCAACTGGAAATACAATCGCTCGCCGGACGGAGCAACTGGCCGAACTTGCTCTTTCAAATGCGCTCCGACCCAATGTGGGAAGCGCTTCAGCCCGCTCTAGAGACTTCCGCGGCCAATGCGCGTTTGAATTTCCAACTCAGCCAACACACTCTTGGCTTGTTTCCGGCCAGTTGTTTCGACGGTCTCGGCCTGCCTCACACCACCGCTGCGCTGCGTCGTCGACGAACAGCGTGCGACGCACAGGTCCTGCCGGACTGCGAGCACCCCCTGTTCAAACGCACCACCACGACGCAATCACAAACACAGCGAATTCAGTTGCACTCCCATCATCGCCGCTATCGCAGCGATTAGGATCGCTCCGCCGATCCTTGCTCCTTAGTCGTGGATCGCTCCGTCGATCCTTGCTCCTTAGTCGTGGATCGCTCCGCCGATCCTTGCTCCTTTGTCGTGGATCGCTCCGCCGATCCTTGCTCCTTTGTCGTGGATCGCTCCGCCGATCCTTGCTCCTTAGTCGTGGATCGCTCCGTCGATCCTTGCTCCTTTGTCGTGGATCGCTCCGCCGATCCTTGCTCTTGCTAAACAGCCCAGCATTAGCATCAACGTATTGGGCTGCGCCTACCGGCGCAGAATGAGACGTCCAAGCATCTGATCGGC
>CAKQNH010000189.1 GCA_934255105.1 uncultured Pirellulaceae bacterium | reverse complement strand
CGGGAGCTGAAGTTCTTACGCGCTATCCGTCAAATTTGGCAAAATACTTCCCCCCAACAAAGTGCTGTGGCCCCGTGACCGGATAGCCCCGTGACCGGGCCCCGGTGGCCCCGTGACCGGTGATATTGGGGTAGAGTGTAGAGCAGTTGTCCCAACTGCTTCGGAAAACGGTTGGGACAACCGTTCTACGGAAAACGGTTGGGACAACCGTTCTACAATTAAGACTGCAACGTAACCGTGGTGTCCATCCCAGAGTTTGCTAGGCCCTCTGGCGATACGTTAGACTGGCTCATAGCGGGTAGCCAAGCAACGAACGACTTTCAAGCATGCGTGGGGACCGTGCTTGCAATGTCAGCATCTGACTGGCGCATCTTTCGCCACGGTTGATGGATTTTTCGCCATGCGATAGCCAAACACAACACCCTCGTGGTCGCTGCCAGCAGGTAGACACTTGGCGACATCACATTTTCTGTCTGCTCCTCCCGCGTGGTACGCTGCTTGCTTTATCGCTGCAGGAATGTTGTTGCCATCCTACGGTCCGAAATCGCGCCGGTAGTTCATGTGCAGCAGTCCGGGAAAAACTGGTTCACTGAACGCAGAGGTGCTCATGCAGCGCGACGGATCAAGGCAAGCTTTTACGCTGGTGGAACTACTGGTGGTCATCGCCATCATCGGAGCATTGGTCGGCCTGCTGCTGCCGGCGGTGCAAGCGGCGCGCGAAGCTGCCCGCAGAATGCAGTGCAGCAACCATCTCAAGCAAATCGGTTTGACCATTCACAACTATCATGACACCTACCGACGCTTGCCGCCATCGCGCAATTCATTTACCAACGCCGAAGGCATCAATACTCTCAATGGTATGTTGCCTCTGCTATTGCCATTTGCAGAGCAGTCCAATGTCGAGCACTTGTACAACTACGACGTGGGTTATGACCATCAAGCCAATCAACCCGCAATCAATGTTCGCATTCCATTTTTTGTATGTCCGTCCTCTCCGGGAAGTGACCAGAAAGTGACGTTGTCGGAAGTTTCCTCCTCGGCTCAATTCCCCACGGGTACGGCCGCAGTGACTAGTTACCTGCCCGTGCGCAACGTTCGCAACTCGGCCAATCAAATGCTCGAAGGTGCATTTGCTGCGGCTGCCAACGGCGTCGCCACGGGGCTGGGTGGCGGCTCGCTGGCGTTGAGCTTCGCTTCGTTTACGGATGGGCTGTCCAACACGTTTTGGTTCGTGGAAATCGGCGGACATCCCGACTACTATGTCCGGGGCAAAATGACGACACCCGTAGCCGCCGGAGTGAAACTTTTTTCGCCCTGGGCGGGTAATACCGCGATGGCTTTGAACTCCTATGCCGCTGATGGACTCTCGCGTCCCGGTCCGTGCATGATGAACTGTAGCAATCAGTTCCAGCCGTACAGCTTTCACAATGGGGGATGTATGTTCGGGATCGCTGACGGCTCGGTTCAGTTCTTTTCCGAATCGATGGATGGTGATACCTTTCGCGCACTCGGATCTCCAGCGGGACAAGAAGTAGTTCAAATGCCGTGAGATGCGCGGCTTCCCTCAAACAGCAAATCTTCAGTACAGTCTGACTCCAGTACAGTAGTCCCCAAATGTTGAATCCAAACTCTCCGTTCCTGTTGCTTAGTCTGCTGGCCCTGTCGCTGCAATTGACTGCGGCGACTGACGAATCGGTGGCAACCGCATCAGCGATCGAATCGAAGTCCGATGGCAACTGGAGTTCTCCATCCACTTGGCTGGGAGAGCGATTGCCCGCCGCTGGCGACTCGGTGCTGATCCGCTCCGACCACCAAGTCGTCTATGATGTCGATTCCACCACGATCCTACGCGCGGTTCACGTCTCGGGGGTGCTGCGATTTCGCACCGATATGGACACCCGTTTAGAGGTCGGATTGATCCGAATCGAAGCTGGAGACCGCTTTGTCGAAGAGGGGTTTGATTGCGATGGTCATGATCCGAACTCACACACCGCCGCATCGCAGGCGGAGCTATGGGTTGGCTCTTCACAGCATCCGATCCAGGCGGAGCATCGCTGTTTGATACGCTTGCACCCCACGCCAGGCGTGGATCAAAAATCTTGGCCTGCGATCGTTTGCTGCGGTGGCCGCATGGAGATCCACGGTGCGCCGATGAATCGCACGTGGGTAAAACTTTCGCGTGCCGCAGACGCAGGGGCAACACGTTTGTTCCTCAGTGACGCGGTTACCAACTGGCGCGCAGGAGATCGCATACTGGTCACTGGCACTGCGCGACAAGAACCGATCGCCGGCGTTCAGACCGAACATGTCAGCGACGCGCCATCTTCAGAAGTCCGCTTTTTAGCTAGCCCGCCGGACTCATCATCCGGCATGTCGATGGCTGCCGGATCGCAGCAGCGCTTGACGATTGACCAACCGCTGGGGCTGACGCATCGCGGCGGGGAGTATAGTGGAGAGGTTGCCAATCTGAGCCGCAATGTGGTGATTGAATCGGCCGAACCCGACGTCCAGCGCGGCCATACGATGTATCACCATGGTTCCCGAGGGTCGATCAGCTACGCCGAATTCCGACACTTAGGAAAAGAGGGTGTGTTGGGGCGATATCCAATCCATTACCACTTGGCAGGCCAGTCGATGCGTGGCAGCAGTGTGCTGGGCGTTTCCGTCTGGGACAGTGGCAATCGCTGGATCACGATCCATGGGACTCAATACCTGGTCGTGCGGGATTGCGTGGGGTATCAGAGTGTCGGGCACGGCTTCTTTTTAGAGGACGGCACAGAGACTCATAATGTGCTTGACCGCAATCTGGCCGTGCAGGCCCTAGTGGGTCGACCACTGCCTGAGCAGATCCTGCCTTTTGATAGAAACGATGGGGCTGGTTTCTGGTGGGCCAACAACCTCAACGCCTTTACCAGAAATGTATCGGTAGAGTGCGATCAGCATGGGTTTCGATTCGAAGCCGAGGCTAGCGAGACCTTCGATCCGCGATTGCGTATCTTAGCGACTGATGGAACTCGCCAACAGTTGGACATTCGCACGTTGCCGTTCATTCGCTTTGCGGACAACGAGGCGCATACTCAGCGCCGCTTTGGGTTGAATTTGGGTGGTATCCGTGGCTTGACCTATCAGCAGTTTGGCGACCAGCGATCGCGTGAGTCATCCGCCGACTCCATCTCGGGCACGACCTCGGGTATCGGTCCCTCCGCCGATGGTCCGCTGGTTATCGAGCGGTTCAAGGCGTGGGACACGCATTGGGGATTTCATACCTATTGTCCAGCAGTGAAGGTCGTCGGCATGGACTTTTACGATTGCAACTATGGGATCTGGCGCAGCGTCATGGATCTGCATCAATATGATGGCTTATCGTTTCGACAAATCCACTCGCATGCCATCTTCTTTCCCATGGGTGGCTATGGGCCCGGCATTGAGATGGGCGAGCAGCAAGCAAGCTATCCCAATTATCGCTATCAAGACAAGTCTCCGCCATTGACGATCATCACACAGGTCGCCCCCATCGATGACGATCAAGCGACAGTTCGCGGCACTGCGATGGACAACGGCAAGATCACGAGCGTGGAGGTGGGGGGGATAGCCGCGCGCTCGCTGCGCGATGATTTCGCCGAGTGGGAAGCGATCGTGCCTAGTGCTGCGCTGGTGGAGTTAAAAGCCTTTGCGATCGACGACGCTGGCAACGTCGAGCACACGCCGCATCGCTTGGCAGCGGACAATTCTTCTCAAACGCATCATCCGCGGCGACCGAAAACGTGTTCGCATTTCTCCTCGGGAAAGTAAAAGCTGTGGGGAGCTTTGTGTCCCAACATCAGTAGAAACGGCTTGTCGTTGTCCTTGTTTTGCATCCAGTCGAGCGCCATGTCGGTAACGACGGTCGTGTAGTAGCCGGGGACGACTTTGCGTTCGCCGTTGTTCTCGCGGAACTCCGTATCGAAGTAGGCGCCTTGTCCACGATGAGTGATGAAGTGGTCGAAACCGGGGCGTTTGCTATCATCGTCTTCACCCATGTGCCACTTGCCGATATAGGCCGTGGTGTAGCCTTCGCGTTGCAGTTGCCGAGGGAAGGTGGGCAGTTCCTGCGGGTAGTCGGTGAAATTGTTGACGACGCCGTGGGAATGGGCGTACAGACCGCCCAGAATGGACGCGCGGCTGGGCGAACACAGCGACGTCGTGCAGAAGTGGCTCTTGAACAGCACGCCTTCACTGGCGAGCTGGTCGATGCGTGGTGTCTGCAAGTACGGATGCCCCATGCAACTCAAAGCTTCGGCGCGTTGGTCGTCAGTCAGAATGAAAACCACGTTGGGCCGCTCAGCAGCAGACACGAGGCCCGCGGCAACTGAAAAAAAGAGGAGTGAAATCGCGAGGATCTTTCGCATCAGATTTTTCATCCTGTGGTTAATTTGTTCTTTCCGCGAGCTAAGACACGCGAGCTAAGACAATGGCTCAGAAGTATCTCCTCCACCAAGGCGCTTTACTAATTGCGACTGCAGTGGCTGTCGGCCGCTATCTGCTGCTCGCCAAAACGGTCGTTGGGACCTTTCTATTTACACCAGAATTCAATTCTCTGCTGAGCAACTGTGGTGTCCACTAAAAAGCTTGCCAACCCCTCGTGCGATACGTTAGACTGGCTCACAGCAGGCGCCGGTTCATTACTATCCGCATCGAGTGTGCGGAGCCAAGCGTCTCAGGCGGGCGGAGAATCTATCCTGCTGTTGTCGTTGGGATAGGTACCTATTCGTTCGGCTTCGGCTACTACCAGACGCAAATAAATTATGAGATCAATCAAAGACTACAGCGTTTCCCGACTGACCATCGTCGGGTTTGGGCTCGGTATCGTGATTGGAGCAACGCACCTCGCTATCCGAGAGCTATTGCCGTCCTCAGCTTGGGCGATACTCCTGACAGGCGCAATCGCTTGCATCGTTATTGCCGGGACGCTTTCCTACTTCTCCACGGGCGGAAGAGTTAGTCAGCTCTTGCCCAAATGAACGGAGTGCCAATCGGCTTGACCTAATAGTCGGGCGGGCATTCTATCCGGCGGTTGCAGTAGGAGTAGGCTGTTGTTCATTTCACTATTTGGCCGAAATGCCTCGCAGAAACCTCTATGACTAGTCTTCGCTTTGCTTCACTTTGGATTTTGGTTCCACCGCTGCTGCTTTGCCTGCTTGATAGAAACCGCCTAAATGGGACATAGCCGGGGGAGAGAGTTTTCCGGAAGAGAGAGTTCGCACTTCGATCGGTGCGATGCGGCTTGCCGGCTGTCGCTGGGTTCATCACGCCCACTGCGTCTGGCCGTGGATCGCTCCGCCGGTCCTTGCTGCACCGGCTGAAGAAAGAGCGACTGGTCTCCGCTCGGAATAGAGCGACCGAAGTCGCTCAATCTCGCTGCGCAGAGCAATCGAAATGGAATCCGAACGAAAAATCCGCTGATTAGCGTGCCACTTGGACGTTTTCGGCGCACAGGCCTTTTTCTGTACGTGCCTCAGTAAATGTAACTGTTTGCCCTTCGCGGAGTTCGTCGTAACTCACGCCTACGACATTTGAGGAGTGGAAGAACAAGTCCTTGCCGCTGCCAACATCGATAAACCCGAAACCTTTGTCGGTGAGTCGCTTAATAGTACCTTCAGCCATGATCCATCCAATTAAAAACTTTTGACGCAGCGTCTACTTACCCGAGATTGTCCCGAGCCAGGCGACTGCGGTGCCTATCATACCAGAAGTTGCTTGTGGCCATGCAGGGGGCAATGTACTTTGACGGCGGTCTTACGAGATTTTTAGCGAAAACGTGCTCTCAATCGCGGTTTCCTCTTCAAAGTGAGATGTCCCCGGAGCGGTCGATAGACTGAATCAAGCTCTTCGCCCAGGATTGTTCGCTTTCGATTAGATGCGCGGGCAACGAGCCAAGGTAGTCGATACGACGCCGAAAACGGCCGCGGTCGTAGGCCGTATTGAAAACCTCATTCAGGTCGATCAGCAAATCTGGATCGGGAGCACGCAAGGGAACCGGCAAAGTGGGCAATTGGTGAGCTAGTGGCCAAGCGTAGACTTGGCAATCGGGTCGTTGTTCGGCTCGTGAAACTAGATAATAACCATCGCCGACAGGCAGCGGCTGTGTCAACGGCAATCGCTGTCCACCACGCAGTAGATCCAGTTCGACCAGATGGACGGGTTGGTGCAACAAAGCGTTGCGTTTGGCGAGGTATTCTGTTCGGCCCGGTTGGTTCTTGTTGGCTGGAGAAAGTAGCTCCAAGGTCGTTATTAGCATTCGATCGGAACGGTGAATGATCTCAATGTACGTTTCTTTGGGGCCTTCAAGAATCGTCAACGGAATCGTCACGGGCTCCAAAGTCGCAACGGTTTTCTGACTGAAAACCTGCCTGCGTTCGTCGCTTTGCGTGACGGTCACATCGGGAAACACAAGTTTACGGCTGTTGGGATCGTGTTCGATCAGGTACACACGCTCACCGATGCCGGCTTCATAATCGCCTGGCAACGCATCGGCGATCGCTTCACGCCAATAGTTGATGAAAGTTGCGTGAAAATCTGACCAGAAGGCGGGGGTTTCCAAGAACGGATCAAATCCAGGAAATGGACTTGGCATGCTGACGACTTTCGTTGGTTCGCTGGCGTCTATGTGCTTACATTGTATCTTCTCCGAACGGTCGAGCCAAACCCGTCAGGGGACTTAATCCTACCATAAGGCACGCTATTTGCTGCCTGCCGGAGTTCTTTAGGGATCGTGTCAGATTGTGCCTTGCACAGACCGGCAGCAGGCTTTAGCGAGCGAAATTAGAGCAATTTGAGTTTTCCGGTGAGACCGAAAGGGCGAGTCAATGCAGGTTGTATGTCCACAGTGCTTTGCGGCCAACCGCGTCCCCGACGCGCGCTTGAGCGAGGGGCCAATTTGCGGAAAGTGCAAGACAGGTTTGCTCCCCTCCGCAGCAATTGAGCTCAGCGATACCACCTTCGCCAAGTTCGTTGAGCGAAGCGATCTACCCGTCGTGGTAGATTTCTGGGCTCCTTGGTGTGGTCCCTGCCGCACTATGGCACCGGCATACGAGCAGGCCGCTGGCGAGCTGATGGCGACCGCCGTGCTGGCCAAGCTCAACACGGAAGCGTCACCGCAGACCGCGTCGTCCTTCGGGATCAGTGGTATTCCAACTGTGATCGCATTCCGACGAGGTCGTGAGCTCAGTCGCCAATCGGGCGCCATGAGCACTTCTCAAATCGTGCAGTGGGTTCGTCAAAACAGTATTTAGGAGAATTCGCAATGACTCACGCTCTAGTAACCGGCGCGAGTGGTTTCATTGGCGGCCACCTCGTTCGTGCGCTGGCAGACTCGGGGGTTGAGATTACTTGCTTGGTCCGCGAACATTCCGACCGCAGCCAGCTAATCGAAAGTAACCCACGATTTGTAATCGGCGACGTGACCGATGCAGACTCGCTCAAGCACGCCTTGGATGGTATCGACGTCGTGTACCATTTGGCCGGCGCGACCAAATCGCTACGCAGACGCGATCTAGAACGCATCAATAGAGAAGGCGCGCGGAACGTCGCGGAGGCTTGTGCCAATCAGTCTAGTCCACCTGTCTTGATTCACGTTTCGTCTCTGGCGGCGGGCGGCCCCGCACTGGCCGGGCGGCCTCGCATTGAATCCGACGGAACAAATCCCGTTTCCAACTATGGCCATAGCAAGCTGGCTGGCGAGCAGGCAGCGCGCGCGTTGGCCAGCGATATTCCACTGACAATTATTCGGCCTCCCATCGTGTTGGGCGAGGCAGATCGCGATGGACTGAACATGTTCCAAAGCATCGCCCGCTGGAACCTGCACATGGTGCCGGGGCTGACCGACGAGCGTTTTTCGGTTGTTCATGGAGACGATTTGGCCCAAGCCATGATCTTGGCTTCGATGCGCGGCCATCGCG
>CAKQNH010000188.1 GCA_934255105.1 uncultured Pirellulaceae bacterium | reverse complement strand
AATGGACTGTATGGCCTTTGCTTCTCTATTAGGATTTTGTCGTCATGATTGCAGCCTTCCGAATTTGGGGCACCACGCTGGCTTTGCTTTTGGGCACGCTGGGTTTTAGCTGCACCGCGCAGGCTGGGCATCCCTGGGGCATCGGACATGGACATTACCATCATGGTCTACATCATGGATATGGATTGGGCTATGGCGGCTATAGCGGTTATCGGTCGGTAGCGATCTACCCTACCAGTCTGTGGGCCGGCAGTTATCGATGGGGCGGTTATCGCGGGCTGGGGTACAGCCGCGTGAGTTACAGCGCTTGGGGCTACGGCGATTGGTACGCGCGTCCAGTGGGCTATACCAGCTTCTATGCGAACTATTATCTGCCCATGACCATCTACCCCCGCGTTGACTATTACGCTCCAAGCGCGGCTTACTATGTGCCGACTTATAGTGAGCCCAGTTACTGCTTGCCGACTGCGTTCGATTACGGACCTTCCGTGGTTGTTCCCAGCGATTGTGTCCCTGCCTATTGCGACACGTGCGATGCGGTTTCCGAGAGTGCTTCCGGTACTGCTTTGCAGTTGGGTTCGGACGCTATCGATAGCATACCTGACGAGCTACTGGCGTCGGCTGACGCGATCTTCCAGGCGGGTGGGTATCAGCAAGCGGCTACCGCTTATGCGCAGTTGCATGTGCGGTATGGCTCGAGCAATCTGATTTTTGGTCGACGTTTTGTGGCACAGGTGGCCTGTGGCGACTACGATCAAGCGGCCGTGGTGCTGGCATCCGCACAGGGCGCTGGCTTTCCTATCGACCGATCGACTGCCTCGTCGAGTGACTGGAGCCAGCTTCTAGCCGCTCAGGCGGAGGCTGTCAACGGTTGGACGGAGGGCTTGGCACAACATGCATTGCAGGCCCAAGGTCGACGTGGTCCGCTAGAAGTCGACCAACACGAGGCGTTGGAATTGATGGCCACTTGGCTCAATCTGACTGGTCAACCCGAGCGAGCTGGTTTATTCTTGGCAATGGCCGAGCGTTTATCCGCTGAAGAAAACCTGCCGCAATCCAGCTTCAACGATTCGCCCACTAGCATAGCGGCGATAGAACAACTTCCCACCCCATCGCATGCCACCTCTGTGTTAGTATTGCGCCAAGAATAAAGTTCCCCCCCGCCGAAGTGCAGCGTTAGTGCGCAGCGCATGCACCTAAACATGCGGATGAAAAATCCGTCCCTCCCACCGCTTGTTGCAAAGAAATGAAACCTAATGGTTCCCAAAATCTCTCAACTGATGTTGGTATTTGTGTTCGCGTCGAGCTGCCTGGCTGGCGCAGGAATTTCCGCTTGGGGATCGCCGCAGAACGACGAAGGTGATGCAGCAGACGCGGCAAGCGAATTGGGCGAAGCATCACCCTCGCAGGGGATTATCGATTTTGCCCGCGACGTGAGTCCCATCCTTGCAGAAAAATGCCTCGAATGCCATGGACCCAAAAAGGCCAAGAATGACTTTCGCGTCGACATTCCAACCTCGTTGCTGGACTACATCGAACCGGGGGATGCAGAGGGAAGTTCATTGTGGACCGACTACCTGACCACCGACGATGAAGATATGCGCATGCCACCGACCACCGCGGAACAACCGCGAAGCTTGACCGCCGCCGAATTGGCTACGATCAAGCTGTGGATTGAAGAAGGGGGAATGTGGAATATAGAAACTGAGCGCGCAGCCACGCCGGAGATCCCGCCAACGTCCATGGCCGCGCGCGTGTGGCACTTTCAAGGGCTGTTCCACCCAGCCGCAGTCCATTTTCCAATCGCCCTTTTAACCGTTTCTGCCTTCTTTGTGCTGCTGTCGTTTGTGCGGCCCGACACCTGCGAACCGGTTGCCTTCCATTGTTTGTGGATCGGAGCGCTGGGGGGTATTGTGGCTTCCGCCGCCGGTTGGGCGTATGCGGTCCACACTGGCTATGGGCCCAGTTTCTCATTTGACCTGTTCAATAGCGAGATCGATCGGCATCGCTGGTTGGGTATTGCGGTTACGACCTTGGCGGTGCTCTTGATACCGATAGCCATGTACGTCCGCCGCACCGAGGATTTTGGAATGAGGCTGATTTGGCTGATCGGCTCCCTGGTGGTGATGGCAGGCGTAGCTATCACTGGATTTCAGGGAGGTGAATTGGCGTATGGGGAAGGACACTACGAGAAAGAATTCATCCGCTTGTTCCCAGAGGCATTTGCCGAACCACAGTCGCCGAAAGAAGCGGGCCGTCCAACAAAGGGCAGCCCAGAGGAGGTTGTAGAAGTAGACATCGTTGAGATAGAAATCGCTGCGCCGGAGGCAGATGTTCCGTCCGATTCGGCGGCCTCGTCCACCGACATTCCACCAGTCGAAAATAGTTCGGCGGCGGCTCAGGAGGTTGAAGACATGGACGATGCTACCGAGAAGAGCGAAGCTGCTGCTGAAACGACTGATGCAACTGAAGCTGCTGCACCCACTGGCGAAGCGGATGCCACCAAGACGGATGCTAGCGCCGCCCCGGTCATCGATGACGCTTCGGTACCGCCACCAGTGGTTCAGCCGCCGGCGCTAGGCGAGGACGTTCCTGGAGCAGAAGCCGTTTCAGGCGACCGGCCATCCGCCGTTTTTTAATGCTTAATTCTCATTGACGCATTGTCCGTAGGTGCGCCTTGGTTGGCTCGTAACGAGCGGAGCGCTGTTGCGGTAGACCGCAGCGCAGACCTCTGCCCATGCTCGTTACGAGCGTACATTGATTACGAGCGTACCATGTTGCGGGCCTAGCTTGCCTGCATCGCTTGGCGAACTTTGGGAAGCACGATTTGAGCGGCCTGCTCATAGGTGCTATCTAAGAAAGCTCCGGCAGCCGCCTTGTGTCCGCCGCCACCAAACTCTCGGGCGAGCACGTTGCAGTCCACCGCGCAGCGGCTGCGAAAGCTCATCTTGCAGCCGCCCGTTTGCTGTTCGACGAAGATCACGGCGACCTGCGTTCCTTGAATAGCTAAGGTCAAGTTGATGGCATCCTCCGTATCGCTGGCGACGGCACCCGTTTCGGTAAAGTCGTCTTTGAGTACATGTGTGTAGACCAGTTTTCCGTCCAGCTCCGTTTGGGTTCGGGAGAGAATGCGGCCGCGCAAGCGGATTCGCCCGAGCGTATCGCGTTCGTATAGTTCACCGTAGATCTCCGCAGGCACCGCACCGCAGTCGAGCAATTCAGCAATAATTCGGTAGGTCTCGCTGGTAGTCGATCCAAAGCGGAACCAGCCCGTATCGGTGGCAATGGCGGCGTACAGAGCGGTGGCCATCGGCTTAGTAATCGTCACTTGCATGTGCTTGGCCAGCTTCGCAATCAGATGGCCTGTCGCCTCGGCGCGCGTGTCTTTGAAGAACTCGGTTCCCAAGTCGTCTTCGCCCACGTGATGATCGATGCACAACTTCTGCCCCTGGAAATTGCGGAGCACATCACCCATCGGCCCCAGTTGAGCCCATGCGCTGGTGTCCAGCACGATCATGCAGTCGCCGTCCACGTCTGCTGCAGCGGTCGTTTCGTCGAGGACTTCGATGATGTTCTCGGGGTCGATAAACGAGAGCGAGGGTGGCGTCGGATGCCCGTTGATGATGCGTACCTCTTTCCCCAACTGCCGCAAGATTCCGGCCATCCCCATCTCGCTACCCAGCGCATCGCAGTCGGGGCGAATGTGGCTGGTCAATACAAAGCGGTTGCCAGCGCGAATCCGCTGGGCGAGTAAATCCCATTGAACTGTCATTAAAAATCCGATCGCAGTAAAGTTGACAAAGTAGTTTGAAGTGCTTAATTTTCCAGTCTTGCTACCACCGCGCGGCAGGTGGCAACATCTCGAGCAATCTGCATCCGCAGATCGTCGATCGATTCAAATTTACGCACGCCGCGGACTTTCTCCAGCACACTAACTTGCAGTTGTTGTCCGTAGAGAGACGCCCCAGCATAATCGATCAAATGGACTTCAACTTTGTTCTCGATCTCCGCAAAGGTCGGATTGGGACCAATGTGCACCGCGCACGCATAAGTTGCAGAGCCTGTATCAGGTGTCCTCCCGTAGGACGATGCGTCGCCCGACGAATCGCACAATTCGACCTGTCCCGCATATACGCCGGGGCCGGGAACGAGTTCGGGGATCTCAGTCAGGTTGGCGGTCGGGAAGCCGACGGTTCGGCCGCGCTGGGCTCCGACCGTGACAAGGCCGCTGATGGTGTAGGGGTGCGTCAGCATTTCATTAGCCATTTTTAAATCACCCGCTGCGATGCTGTTGCGAATACGCGTGCTGGAAATCATCCCAGCGGCGTCCTGGGTGGGCTGTACCACTCGGAACTCCATGCGCGCCGCTTGGCACATTTTCGCCAGGCTCACGACGTCCCCGTCGCGGCTGCGGCCGAAGTGGAAATTGGGACCTTCAACCATCGCTCGAGCTTGCAGGATGTCGACAATTTTCTGCTGGAAGAATTCGTGAGCGGACAGCGACAGTAGCTGCGAATCGGTCGGATAGACGATGAGCGCGTCGACACCCAGGCCGAACAGCAATTCGGCGCGGCGAGGAATGCTGGTCAGCGGTCGTGACAGGGGGCGGTCGGGATACAATAACGCCGCCGGGTGTGGATCGAAGGTCATCACCAGAGCCGGTCCGCCATTCTGGCCGGCTGTGGCCACGAGTTGCTTGATCAACTGGGCGTGGCCGCGATGCACGCCATCGAAGTTCCCAACCGACACAGCCCCGCCCCGAAGTTCGGCGGGGAAATTGGCAAGGCTCGTCAGCAACTGAGGCATCGGGTGAGTGTCTGGCTGGGTATCTGGCGGGCAAACGCGCGGCGGGAGACGGAATGGAAAGGTGCAACTTTCCTCTAAAACGTCTCAGCCCGCAAGTAGTGGAGCGAGGTGGTCGATCAGCTCCGTGGGCAAAACCACGTGCGAGCGCAGCTCTTGTTGGGCATTTTCTGCCGCTCGTCCATGGACGTGTACCGCTAGGTGAGCAGCATCGCGAGGCTTGAGTCCCTGGCAAATCAGTGCGGCAATCAGACCTGTTAGCACGTCGCCGCTCCCGCCGATCGCCATGGCTGGAGTCCCCGTATCGTTCCAAACCGCCGTCTGGCCATCGGTAACCAAAGTATGCTGTCCCTTGAGCACCACGACGGCTGAGGATTTCTTCGCAAATTCAACTGCCGCCCAGCACTGCCCCAAGCGGTCAGAGGCCGGGGCTCCACTCAGACGCGACCATTCGCCAGGATGTGGTGTGATGATCAAGGGCGCGTGGCAGTCGCCGAAGGGGGCGGAAACCTGTGCGAGATTGTTCAGTCCGTCAGCGTCGATCACCAACGGGCAACGCGTATGTTGGACGATGCGCGCAACCAACCCTTGCAATTCGACTGATTGTCCTAAGCCTGGGCCGACGGCTACGCAATTAGCTTGAGCGAGTTGCGGCACGAGGCTCTCCCAGCTCGCCAGCGCGATCCGTCCCTGAGCGTCGTCGGCCAGCGGAATCGTCATCAAGCAGGGGGAATAAGCAGCCACGGTTTCTAGGCAGCGATCGGCCACGGCCAGTCGCACCCAACCCGCACCACCGCGCAAGGCGGATAATCCCGCTAGCCCGATAGCGCCTGTCATGCCGCGCGCGCCGCCGATCAGCAGTGCGCTGCCGTAATCCCCTTTGTGCGAATCGGCCGCCCGAGGTGGCAGGTGTGGCAGGGGGGGGCAGGGGAGCGAGTCGAAGGGTGGTGTATCGCGGGATATGATTACAGCCTTTAACGCGAATTATTCTTGGGGCATAAACCAGTGTATAGGATACCCTCTCGCTTGCAGGAGGGGCGCGAGTAATGCGAGCGGGGAGGGCTTGAGTCGATCCAACCGGCTAATTGTTGGAGTGTTGTCGTTAAGGCGATGCGAGAGATACGCGGGCGGCTAAAGCCTGGACTCCAACGGTTGCGGGCGGCTAAAGCCTGGACTCCAACGAGTTACCCCAAGATCTCGCGCTTGCGGTCGATGTAATCCCACACCACGCAGCGATCGAGGTCTTTGCCAGAAGTGAAAAAGACGCGGCCACGAGTGTTTTCTGCCAAGCGATAGGCAAAGCGGATGTCTTCCTGGGATTGCGACCAACTGGGAACCAAAAACATGTTGATAACAATCCCGTCTCGCAAACACATCGCTCCTTCGCGCATGGTAGCTTGCTCTGTTTTGGTATCTGGCGGATAGAGCATGTACAGCATCGACTCTTCGAAGTGGGCCGTGGGCAGACCATCGGTAATCAAGATGATCTGCTTGTTGGCCGTGTCGACGGCTGCCAAATTCTGTCGGGCTAGACGCAGGGCGTGCTGAATATTGGTGAAGTGGGGGTGGATCTGCTGCTCGCTGATGTCATCGCGACTCATGTCCGCGCGCAGCCTGACCCAAGGTTCGTGGATCGTTACTGGCTTGGGCATCAGTTCAACGATCTCCCCCGCGCGGACCAGCTTGGCAAACGTATACATCTCGATGAATCGCAGGAAATCCCCTGGATACTCGCTGGTGATCAACCCTTGCAGTGCCAGAGCCATGCGTTTGACATTGATGTACTGCCCGTCGTAGCGCATGGAGCCGCTCATGTCCATGATGACCACGGTACCGCATTTGGGCGAATTCCGCGTGCGGTGGACTTCGATATCGTCCGATCGAATGCGTACTGGTTTTGCGCCGGGGTCGCGCAGCATGGCGTTAATCACAGTCTGCGTGGTGTCCATGTTGGCCAGACTGTCGCCGAATTCGTACTGCTTGGTCTGCGGCAGTTCGACACTCCCTTCACCGATGATGCGTCCGCTATGCCTGCCGCTGCGGCCGGGCTGAAGGTGGGAGAAGATGCGCTCGAGCAGTTTCCCTTGGAACAGCTTGTAGGCCTGGGGCGTTAGTCGAAACCCGCCGGTATCCCGATCCCGGTCGAGCCCTTGACGCTCGGCCAGCTCGCGCACCAGATTCTCGATCTGGCTGCGCAGCTCTTCCAGCCCGGCCATGTCTTCGGTCGAGGCGAATTGACCGAGCTTCTCCATATCGATCACGCCGATCTGAGCCGTCTTAGCGGCCTCGTCGAGCTGTTTGAGCAGATCGTCTATGTTCTCCAGCTCCTCCTTGATGGCCAGTGCTTGAGGGATCGTCATCGATTCGTTGCCGATGAAGGCGTACTTCGATGCCAGTTCATCGATCTCGTATTTGTTGGACAAGTGCTCGATGACTTGTACCAATTGCCCTGCAAAGCGATCGGTGTCGTCGCCGACTTGGTAGTAGATGCGTTCCAGCAAGTAGATTTGATGTTCGTCGATCGCCCGCTTGTAGATCCCGCGCAGTTGTTTGGGTGGCTCGGCGCGCTGGGCCGACTTGTCGAACGCGTTGTCCGACTTTTTGACGACCGACCGCGTCTCGTACTTTTCGAGAATCTTGCGTTTGCGTTCCTCGAGAAGCGCGCGCAAGAAATCGATGCTGGGGCCCAAGTTGGCAAGCTGGCTCGGGTCGAGCTCGATGGCCCGTGCCAGCTCCTCCTCGGTCAGTTCGCGGTATTGGCCATACATCAGCGCATGCTCAAAGGCGGGCGAGACCAGATCCGGCGGCGGACTGGTCGGGCTGGGAAACTTCGCCGGATCATATTTTTGGTAGGTGTGGATCACACCACCCAATTTGTTTTTACGTGTCATATCCGTGGGACCGACCGCTTTCTGCCCGTTAGCGCGAGTAGCTGGTATGTAGTTGCAAGCTCTATTGTAGGCACTGGACTGCGTGGTAATGGTTAGACGGATTGCATAGATGTAGATTGCGCTTGCCCTCTCCCTCGCTTAGGCTCGACCTCTCCCAGAGGGGAGAGGATCCAGTGCGAGCAGAGCTGGTAGTAGTTCATCTCACGAAACCTAGACGATCCAGCCGCCCCCTAGCACTCGATCTTGGT
>CAKQNH010000187.1 GCA_934255105.1 uncultured Pirellulaceae bacterium | reverse complement strand
TCCGTTAATTCGGGGCGATCCACAATTGAGCGGACGATCAACTCGAGAGCTGACGTCTTCTCGAGCGCGATCGCCAATGGCATGATCGACGCGATCATCACGATGCTCTCCCAATTGATACTTCGATACACATTGGAACCGCGAAATGCGCCCGCGATAACCATCAGGGCGGCAGCAACTAGGACCGCGGTCACGTTGGCTACCATGCCCGTGGTCAGCACCAGCAACATTGCGATCAAGATTATCACAACCCAGCGCGCCGACGCAGTCAGCGGCGGCTCTGCTTGCTCTTCCTGTTCACTAACCAGCAGCAGATTGCTTCTTGATTTCCGCAGTCGCTTGAGCGCACCATCATTGGCGGCAATCAACAGGGTGTCGCCGGTTTGCAGTGGAGTATCCGATGTGCGCGTCACGTCTCTTTGGACGCCGTGCTGTAACGCCAGCACCATCGCTCCGAATGTGCGAAAGAAATCGATCTCGCGCACGGTTCTGCCGATCAATTCGGAACGCGGTGGAACGATCAGCTCGGCGAGATGAACGACGCTAGGGAGTTCTGCCACGGGATCAATCAGTTCGATCTGGCCGCCTTTGACAAGATTGGCGATCGCTTCTTTACTCGATGACTTAATGAATAGAATATCTCCCACCTGCAGCAGCGTGTCGGCATTGCAGCGACGCGCCACCGGCCCTTGCCGTCCCGACGTAGAAACCGCTAGTGCATTGACGTGAAACTTTGTCCGCAGCTCAAGGTCGCGTAGCGTGTGTCCAACAAACTCGGATCGGTGGGGAATCCGTACTTTGCAAACCTGACTGCCCACACCATAGCTATGAATAAGTGCGGGGCGAGAAACGAGACCCAGCGTCCGATCACCATCCCCTGCCCTGCCCGCGCCGGTCTGCTGCGCGGGTAGAAGCCGCGTCCCTATCGTCGCCATGTATACGATCCCGATTGTGAGCATCACCAAACCCGCCGGCGCAAACGAAAAAAAGCGGAAGGTTTCCAGCCCCGCTTCGCGTAGTTCCGCACTAACAACCAAATTTGATGTCGTACCGATCAGCGTCAACGCCCCTCCCAGCGATGCCGCAAAGGCTAGCGGGATCAGAAGTTTCGTGGGTGAAACGCCGCTGCGGCGACAAAGGCTCAGCACGATCGGAAGCATCACGGCAACGGTTCCATTTGCACTGAGAACGGCCGCCAGCATCGCAGTGGTCAACATCACGGTGACTACCAGTCGAATTGGTGAGGTCCCTCCAACTCTGCCCAACCATCGCCCTGCAAGATCAGCGACGCCCGACTGCAGGATCGCCCCCCCCACGACAAACAGCCCCGCAATCATAATCACTAGCGAGTTGGAGAAACCCGCCGTCGCCTCTTGGGGCGTCAGAATGCCAGTCAGAAGTAGCGTCAACAACGTGATGAACGCAACGAAATCCGACCGAAATCGGTCGAGCATAAAGGCCACAATTGTAGCCGCAAGAATACCTGTCACAATCCAGATGTCAGTCGTCATCAATTGGCTCGACTGCACGGCCAGAAGCTACCGCTGCCCGCCGTAGATTCCTGGCTCGAGTGAGCGCAACGACGATAATAAATGGCTCGGGCTTTATTCAACGTTAAAAGTTGGACAGAGTTGAACAGTTTCACGCGGAGCCTCATTATGAAACTGCCCCTTCCGCAAGCATCTTGTCCGGTCGGTTGATAGCAACCCGATACGCATCTGCGATCTCAGTAGTTCCGTCAATCGTGACGTTTAAGTCACGGAGCAGTCCATCTTTGATTGCGTAAATCCAGCCATGTACCGCCAACTGTCGGCCATGCCCCCAGGCCTCCTGGACCACGGTGGAATAGCAAACGTTCTTAGCCTGCTCGACCACGTTCAGCTCGCACAGACGGTCTATTAGCTGGTCCTCGTCGCTGATCTTGCGCAAGATTGCATCATGCTTCTGACGGACATCGCGAATATGACGCAACCAGCCATCGATCAGCCCGACATGATGATCCTGGGTCGCCGCTTTCACACCACCGCAACAGTAATGCCCACAAACAATGATATGCTTCACTTGGATGACGCTGACGGCAAACTCAATCACGCTTTGACAATTGAAATCGCTGTGAACGACCACGTTCGCAATGTTGCGATGAACGAATACTTCACCTGGCTTCAGCCCGATAATCTGGTTTGCTGGAACCCTGCTATCGGAACAGCCGATCCACAGTATTTCCGGCTTTTGGCCTTTGGCAAGATTAGCAAAGAATTCCGGATCCTCCTTGAGGACGCTCGCGGCCCAGGCGCGATTGTTATCGATGAGGTGAGGTAGTAGACGCATTATTATTCTGTTTTATCATCTAAAATGAACGAGGTCGTATTCAGCAAACTGCGTCCATTGTAGCGAGCTAGTCACATTAGAAAAGTCGAATCGAAGGCTGATCAGCGTATTGCGTTTGCAGCGCTAGGGACTACGTCAAGTCGAACAGCATGAATTCGGCATCGGAGTTCGCCGCAATGTTCAGCTCCTTCTCGTAGCTGATCGCTGCCCCGTCACGCGTTCCCAAAACCTCGCCACTCGGGGTGACGGAGCCACGAAGCACACGCAGCCATGCGTAGTTTGCTTTGCGTATTTCGATCATTTGCTCTTTCCCGCACTCCCTTCGCGTAAGTGAGATGCGGTCAGTTTTTGCGCATCATAGGTTGGCATGCGAATGCCTTTGAATGCCAGCTAGATTTGGGGACGCGGACGCACAATGTGCAAGCCGCGTGCCACAGTGGGGTGGGAAATTGCCACCGATAGCAAGCTAGGTTGACGCAGGCTACTTCAAAGGCGTTTAGGACTTAGCGTTTGCAGCGCATACAGCTCACCAATGGATTGGCACAAGCTTTGCTGATTAGTTTTAGTAATTGAAGATTTGGCGCACTGCCCTGCACGCGAACAAGAGTTCCGCGCGTCTAAATAGCCGAGCCAAACCGTCGCCACAGGAGTCGCCGTGGCGGTGCTGCCCCACTCCCTTCAAGTGCTGCCGAGTGGTTGGCAGCCTCCAAACTTCGTTATCGCGACGGCTCTGGCAGCAGTTAAGCCTCGAGTTTAATAATTGTGTTGAAGTACTTTAAGGAATACGGAAAAACGAGATGAACAAAGAAGATAAATTGAACCAACTAGTGATCGACGCGCTACGCCAGACGGTGGCGAGCACCTACGCCCTGATGGGGCAACTACATCTCTGCCATTGGAATGTTCGTGGCAAGTCGTTCTTTAGCCTGCACGACGCATTCCAAGCCCAGTACACCGAGCTCTTCACGGCAGTGGATGAGATTGCAGAACGCATTCGAGCGATCGGTGGGCTGGCACCGGGAGGGCTCGGCACTCTCGCGCAGAAGGCCGGAATCAAGGAGATCGCCGAGGATGCGACAGCGGATCAAATGGTGAAACACCTTTTGGAAGCCCATCAGAAAGTGCTCGATGATGTCGCAGTGGTGCGTGACAGGGCCGGGGAAGCAAAGGACTTAGCGACCGAGGACATGATGATCGGACGCAAGCAAGTACACCAGAAGGCAGTGTGGATGTTGACGAGCTATCTCGATTGACACGCCAATGCCCCAATGACACTGTGCAATGAAGACACTGTGTAATGAAGCTGTGCGATGAAGCTGTGCGATGAAGCTGTGCGTCGACTGCAATGAAGCTGTGGGATGACGCTGTAGCAACGGCACTGTGCAACGGGCAGCATGAGCGGCGCAACTTGGTGAACGAGGCAGCACGTTCTTCCTGATTGATGTGGTCCACACCTACCTCCAAAGCGAAGGCTATGGCCTTCCCAATGTGGTCCTTCTTAATATGATTGGCTGGAATTCAGTATCGACGGCGATGTCAGCCTGGTAGTGGCCAGACTGATCGTTTCGGAAATAATCGAAATGACTGAAGGGTTCGAACATCGCAACGGCCAGCTTGCTAGAATGCGGGCATGGCACCTCCGCCCTACACGACCGACACGTCGCCCGGAGCCTACGCTGTGCAACTTGCTTGCCTGCGCCGGATGTCGGGTGTCGAGCACTTTAGGCGGATGAGCAAATTGACGAAGCGTGTTCGAAAGATGGCATTTGGCGCGATCCGTAGGCTACATCCGGAATTTGATGACCAGCAAGTTCGCTTGCGATTCATCGAACTCACCTACGGCAAAGAACTCATCGACGCTGTCGCACAACATTTGAATGAACGCGCGAGTGTTTGAAACGGACGATCTCGTTGTTGCGCGGGAACCAGTCGCCAAGACTCTTGAGCAGCTTGATGTTCGCTTCTACATCAGTGGCAGCGTTGCAAGCTCGTCTCACGGAGCAACACGGTCTACCATGGATATATTTTCTAACGTTTCACTGTGACGAGATAAGGGAGCAACCAAATGACGAATGATCCACTAGGTATTGCGGCGACTTTGACAACCGCTACGGGAACTGCGCAGTACGTGAGCCTCACAAAGTTGGCTGACAAGACCGGCGCGGATGTAGCGCGACTTCCCCACACCGTCAAGATCTTGCTGGAGAATATCGCCCGGCGGGCAGGTGGCAGGGATGTGTCGCAGGCTGACGTGGAGGCGCTCGCCCATTGGCCCGACGGTGCCGACGCTTCGATCGCCTTCATGCCGGCTCGAGTCATGATGCAGGATTTCACCGGCGTTCCCTCTGTGGTTGACCTCGCGGCCATGAGAAGTGCGGTCGCCAGAGCGGGCGGTGATCCACAGAGCGTTAATCCCTTTGTTCCGGTCGACCTAATCATCGACCACTCAGTTCAGGTCGATCGCTTCGGCAGCGACGATGCCTACGACGCCAACCTGGAGTGGGAATACCGCCGCAATCAGGAGCGCTACTCACTACTCAACTGGGCTCAACAAGCCTTCGATGGCTTCCGCGTGGTGCCTCCCGGAATGGGGATCTGCCATCAGGTCAACCTCGAACATCTGGGGCGCGTCGTCATCGAGCGCGACGGCTGGGCATTTCCCGACACCTTGGTGGGAACCGATTCGCACACACCCATGATCAACGGCCTAGGTGTGTTGGGCTGGGGAGTCGGCGGCATCGAGGCCGAAGCGGCGATGCTTGGGCAACCGATGTTTCTTCCGAAACCTGTCGTGCTCGGAGTCAAGACGCTCGGTACCCTGCCGCCAGGTACAACCGCTACCGACCTAGTGCTGACGCTAGCTCAAATGCTCAGGGCGCACGGCGTGGTGGGTAAGTTCGTCGAGTTTTTTGGGTCGGGATTGAGCTCGCTGAGTATCGCGGACCGTGCCACGCTGTCGAATATGTCGCCGGAGTTCGGTGCCACGGCCACGCTATTTCCTGTCGATTCAAACACTCTGGAATATCTGCGTCTGACCGGGCGTGGCGACAATGTCGATCTGGTCGAGCGCTATACGCGCGAGCAGGGATTATTCCGGACCGACGATGCAGTCGAGCCGAACTTCAACGAGGTCCTCGAACTGGACTTGAGCAAGGTCGAGCCCAGCGTCGCCGGGCCCAAGCGGCCGCAGGACCGCGTCTCGCTGGCCGGCGTCAGGAAGTCGTTCCAGTCCGTCCTAGAAGGGAAGCCTGCCGATGTGAATGCCGATGAAATCGCCCGGCTCAAGGCCGAGGGTTGCTCGGAGTCCGGCGAGTTTCTCAAAGCTTCGCCGGAGCATTTGCACCAACCCACCGCTGCGGCATCGGTGACTGATGGCTCGGTTGTCATCGCGGCCATCACCAGTTGTACCAATACCTCGAATCCGTCGGTCATGATCGCCGCTGGATTGCTGGCTCGCAAAGCTGTCGAAGCCGGTTTGCAAAGCCGGCCTTGGGTGAAGACCTCGCTGGCGCCAGGCTCGCGCGTCGTCACGCAGTACCTCGACAAAGCGGGTCTCACGCCCTACCTCGATAAGCTGGGTTTTAATCTAGTCGGTTATGGCTGCACCACGTGCATCGGCAACTCCGGTCCGTTGCCCGAAGAGATCGCCGAGGCGGTGAACACGAAGAACCTGGCGGTAGCCGCCGTGCTGTCGGGCAATCGGAATTACGAGGGCCGCATCCACGGTCAAGTGCAAGCCAGCTACCTAGCCTCGCCGCCGCTGTGTGTCGCCTATGCGCTGATCGGCACGGTCTTGTGTGACATCAGCGTCGATGCTTTGGGGACAGACAAACAGGGCAACCCCATCTACTTAAAGGATATCTGGCCGAGCGCATCGGAGATCGAAGCGGTGATGGCTACAGCGGTGAACTCCGAGCAATTTACTTTGGAATACGGCCGCATTTTCGAAGGCGACGATAAGTGGAAGAGCATGCCCGCGCCTACTGGTACTTTGTTCGAGTGGGCCGAGGATTCGACCTACGTTCGCGAACCACCCTTCTTTATCGATTTTTCCGACACTCCTGCACCACTGGCTGATGTCCAGGGAGCTCGCGTGCTAGCGGTGCTTGGAGATACGATCACCACCGATCATATTTCGCCGGCGGGTGCCATCACCGCTAGTTCACCGGCTGGGGAGTATCTCGCTTCCCATAAAATACCGGCGGACGAATTCAACAGTTTTGGCTCCCGGCGTGGCAACCACGAGGTCATGATGCGCGGTACATTCGGCAATATTCGCTTGCGCAACGCGATGGTTCCCGGCGTTGTGGGCCCGTGGACTATCCACACACCCAGCGGCGACAAAATGTCTATCTATGATGCCGCGATGCGCTATGTAGAGGAGGGTACGCCGCTGGTGGTCATCGCCGGCAAGGAGTACGGCTCGGGCAGCTCGCGCGACTGGGCGGCCAAGGGGGCTGCGCTCTTAGGTATCAAGGCAATTATTGCCGAGGGCTACGAACGCATCCACCGCAGCAACCTGGTTTGCATGGGGGTCCTGCCATTGCAATTCAAGGCTGGCGAGTCGGCGCAGTCGCTGGGGCTGAGCGGCAACGAAACCTTGACCATCACCGGGATCGCTGACGGTATTGAGCCGCAGCAAACGGTCAGCGTGTCCGTGGTTCGGCCAGACGGCTCGCAAGCGACATTCGAAACGATCGTCAGAATCGACGCGCCTGCGGAGGTCGAGTACTTTGTTAATGGCGGTATCCTGCAAATGGTTTTACGCCAATTGCTGCCGGCCTGAGGGCGCGCACGCAAGTGATCCGCCCAGGCTCGATGACGACAAGCAGGACCGAAAAGTGATGAGCCAAATCCACCATTATTCGATTTCGGTGCAAGACACGAAACGCGTTGCCGAAGTGCTGTGCGAGTTGTTCGTCGGCACGATTACACCCTTCGGCCCCTATCAGAATTCGTGGATCGTCTGGTTTGGCGACGAACACGGTACCGCCATCGAACTGTATCCTGCAGGAACGGAGATGATCCCTGATGCCGGCATCGGTCAAGCCAACTTTCATCGCAACGCATCGGCCAGCGGATTTACTGCGACTCACGCCGCCATTTCGATCGACCGCTCGAGAGACGAGATTCTCAGCGTCGCGAGCGTCAACGGTTGGAGAGCGATTGAATTGTCGCGCGGCGTTTTCAACGTCATTGAATTTTGGATTGAGAACCGCGTGTTGATCGAACTGCTCACGCCGGACATGGCACGAGATTATCTGGCTGCGACGAAGAAGTTCATTCGGCCGTGACGGCGTCGACTGTCAAGGTGTGTTGACCTGAGTTGCAATCGACGACGAATGAGATCGACGACGAATGAGATTGACAACGAATGAGATTGATGTTGGGCAGTTTGGCGAGAGTGTTCAGCGAAGAATGTGGAAACTTTGAATACTAGCTTACAGGCGCAACGCCTGATCGACGGAGAGCGAGAAGCCTGGCAGAAGTTGTGACTTAGCCAACTCGCAACGTCCATACTCACCGGCAACGCGGTACTCATCGCCTTGGCGTCATCAAGGCAATGCCCGCTTGGTGCTGTTGGCACCACAGAGATAATTCTGATTCAGGCATTGTTG
>CAKQNH010000186.1 GCA_934255105.1 uncultured Pirellulaceae bacterium | reverse complement strand
CACACCAACGATCTTGTGGGTATAGCGTCCATCGCTCGGAGAGAACATTTCCGCAGTCGCTGCTTTGGGTGCCAGTTCGCGATACTCGACACACACCACATCTTTGCCACCTGGAGGATAGATCATCATGAATCCCCCTCCTCCAATATTGCCTGCCGACGGCCAGGTAACCGCCAGGGCGAACTGCACGGCGATGGCAGCATCAACCCCATTGCCGCCTGCTTTCAGAATATCCAGCCCCACTTGGCTCGCATGAGGGCATACGCAAGCGACCGCTCCGTTTTCCCCCCTTGCTTCGGACATGGTTTTCGATGCGGCTTCGTAGTCCAGTGCATGAGTCGGCTGGATTAGCAAAAGGATGAGCCAGAGTGTGACTACTGTTTCTGTTCTCATTGAGTGTTTGTTCATGTGCTGTGTCCCCAGTGGTCGGTGTCCCCAGTGGTCGGTTTGGAGCAATCAATAGGTCAATGATTCGGGCGGAATCAGAATGTCGCCAAGATCGTTTACGCCGGCAGCAAGTTCGATATCGAAACGACTCCTGCGCCAGTCTGTATCAACGCCTGAGATTTTAACATGGTCGATTCGTCCGGCCTCGTGAAAAACTCGAAATGTAAGCGAAGTGTCCGTAGGCAATTCAGCAATTTTTAGATTGCCATCCGAGTCTGATACTGCAGCGAATGGATGATCCAAGACGACAACATAGGCTCGCATCCAGGGGTGGATATTGCAATCAACGGGAATTGGCGCTGGCTCGGGTTTCAGAAGCGGGATTAGATTTGGTCTTCCTGGCGGAATCAAAATCCCTCGCGGTGTGTTCGCGAAGAAACTTAGGTTTGGATTGTGTTGGTTCGGGCCGCGTTCCACGAGCTCAAGTGTGTCGCCAGCTTGTGCAATTAAGATATGGGGATCGAAACGAGCATTTGCCATTGTCAAACGTCGCCTCTGATTCTGGCGTGGAGGCACTTCGATTTTTGTTCCTTCCCGGCCCGTATAAACGTAGACCAGGATATTCTTGATGCCACGAGACTTCGGGTCGACCAGTAGCCGCTCGTCGATGATTGGACCAACCGCCGGAGCGAAAGCCGGTGCAACATCAATTTGCTTCACAGGCGGCGGTGCGCCGTCTAACACAAATCGCATCTGAAGTGTTGCGGTCTGTCCGGCGGATGTCGCCGAAGCAAGCATCCAGCAGCCATAGGTGATAACGGTACGAATCATGGCTCACGCTCCTTTAGCCGGCGAACGATAGTGTTGCCTACGGTCGCCGGGCTAAGGTGGTCCGTAACGCTAGGCGTGCTCGGCGACTCCAGTCCAACGCGGGGGGGGGAGGCCGCGAACGGTACGGCAATATCATGCAGCGAAGGGGACCCGCCACTGGCTTAGTCTAGCACGCGTCGATCTCGCCGTGCAAGCAATTAATGCCCCGATCACCAGTCCGAAATTTGACAGGCAGATGGGTGACAGGAAGATGATTGCGACAAAAACACACCTCTGGGGCCACAGCACCTTGCCTCTGGGGCACAGCACCTTGCTGGCTGGATGGAGCCACCCATCAACGTGCTGTGGCCCCAGAGGCCCCTCTGGGGCCCCAGAGGCCGCCAGAGGCCGGAGGCCGCCCCAGAGGCCGCCAAACTCAACGACCACCTCCGACTTTGATATATTGATGTCGCAGGCCGCTCAGGGTGCGTCTGCTGGCCGATTCCATCTAACTTCCAACTTTCCCGACGAGCATGACCATGCGTTTATCGACTTACTGTGCTCTGTGTTTGATCCTGTTTCCGCTCTGGCTGGAGGGCAAGGCCGTCGCCGAAACGCCCCAAGATGACGGGAGCGTCCAAGTTCGCTTGCTCGAACCCGGAGCCGAACCGCGCCACGTGGTTCGATTCACACCCCAGGTCGGCGATAAGCGGACTGCTGAGCTGATCATGAAGATGAATCAGCAAATTTCGATGGGCGGAAACAAACTACCCTCACAAGCCATGCCGCCTCAGAAGATGACAATGGAAGTACACGTAACAGATGTGGCGGCCAATGGTGATATTGCCTTCGATTTCAAATACACCGACATGAAGGTCATTGATGACCCCGATAATCCCTCACCCATCGCCTCGATGATCGATAACTTGCTCAAGCCGATGATCGGGTCCACTGGCAGCGGGATTGTCACCAGTCGAGGCTTCGCACGCAAAGCTGAATTCAATATCCCTGAGGGGCTGAGCCCGC
Source organism: uncultured Pirellulaceae bacterium (assembly GCA_934255105.1). Taxonomy (GTDB): domain Bacteria; phylum Planctomycetota; class Planctomycetia; order Pirellulales; family Pirellulaceae; genus Aureliella. Next base: position 5,746 of record CAKQNH010000186.1, on the reverse strand, counting down.
AGATCAAACAGATGCTCGAAGGCATGAAAGATTCCATGAGTCGGCTGAGTTCACCGGTCCCTGCCGAACCGATAGGCAAAGGAGCGAAATGGGAAGTCGTGCAATACATCACTGCCAACGGGATGAAGCTAAAACAAACGACAACGCACGAAATCAAGCAAATCGATAACGATGGATTTGAAATGTTCGTCATGATCGATCAAGCTGCGGAGCCTCAAGATATCAAGAATCCGATGCTACCTGCGGGCACCAAACTCACTCTGAATTCGCTCACCTCGAAGGGAACTGGCAAGTCGACTATTGTCGAGTCATCGGTGTTTCCCATCTCGTCCGTAGTTTCCCTTGAATCCAAAACCGACATGTCGGTCGATGTTGGTGGCCAAGCGCAACAGATGAACACGGATTTGACGCTAGAAATATCCTTGAACCAAGTGAAAGATTGATTTCTCGCTACCAACGTGCGAATGGTCTCGTCGTCGTGAAATTAGACCACGGGGGCCACAGCACCTTGCTGGATGGATGAAGCCACCCACCAACGTGCAGTGGCCCCGTGGGTAGGTGGCCCCGTGGGTAGTGATGTTGATTTCAGATTCGTTCCGGCCGGCAACTTCGGGCATTTTTTTATTCCGCGTTTCTTTGGCGATCCCATTGTTTGCGGACGCCTCGAACGAACCGCTTGAACGCATCCGTTTCGCCAGGGAATAGGTCGACCCAGTGAATTGATTTTAGCGTCGTGTTCTCGTCAATCCTTATATTGGGTACGTCGCATTCCTCGAACCGAATTGGCAGAAGGAACGCCAAGTCGAACGCTCTTCGTTGAAACTCACCGATCGCTGTACGTATTTCTTTTTGAATAAAACCTCGCTTCGTGACGGCAGTTTTTGACAAACAAATTGCGAAAAAGTCGGTGTTCCCAATTGCCGCAGCGATTTCGTCTTCCCAGAGGTCACCAACGTCAAGTTTTTCTTTGTCGTACCACGGGTCGAAACCCTCCGTTTGAAGCATGGTGAACAACTGGCGCACAGAAAACACCACGGGGGCCACAGCACTTTGCTGGCTGTTTGGAGCCACCCATCAAGGTGCTGTGGCCCCAGTGGAGCGCAGTGCTGTGGCCCCAGTGGAGCAACTTCAGTTGTGCGGAAACGCGACTGGCCCCCTCCGGCTGTCGAATTGCTGTTTCGTTAATTGAGCAACAATCGAAAGGGGCAACTCACGGACATGGGAAGGCAACGTGAGCGATCAAAGGTTAGAAAATGGCAGGTTAGAAAATCCAGCGACTGGATACCCATTTCCTCCCTCCATCTTCCTACCAGGGATTGGCTCGTGTCCGGATCAGGAATCAACCGGACTCGTCTTTTGAGTAGGAAGATGGTGGCAGGGAAATGAGCGTTACAGCAAGGATCTGCTGCGGACGATCAGGGAAAACAGAGGCCAGCCAATAATCGATTGCCAAATTACTTCGGACTTGCTAGGATTCGGTATGTCCCGGTCTGCCGGAGTGGCCATGCCACGAAAGCCAAGCATTGAAGTCGCAGATCCCGCATTAGTTTAAGCATTCCATACGGTCCAACGCTGCGATGGACTTAACCAACTAGCGCAGCCCCACCTATTGAGCCGCCGGGATCACCGAGCCCACTGAGTTACCCAGGGCGGATACGCCGATCGAGCCAGTCGAGATTCCCGACCCCTACCAGGATTGGCTGCAATGTCTCCGCAGGCGAGCGACGACACCAACGCGCCGTTTGAGGCTGGTTACTAGCATAGCGTCCCTGCCATCACGGGCACGCTAGCGATGGACACCGGCAAGCGGCAGATTTTCGACCCGCATTGGCTGTGAATTTATAGGGTCGCAAAGCTTCAGCGGTAGCGGAAGTCGCCAAGACTTTCGGTTGAAGAAGCTGCCGAAACTCCTGGCGAGTTCCGCTACGTAAAAAGTCTCGGCCTTGCAGACGCTCGAGGGCTAAAGCATTGCTTTCCAAAAATTCCGGAATCGGCTAATTTCGGAATCGGCACCACGGCAAGAGGAGTAAGAGATATGCGGTTGAGCACCCCTTTGGCGGCCTTGCGGCCCGTGGTGTTGTATGGGTTGTATCTGTTGTTTTTGGGAACCGTCAGCACTGTGCTGGCCCAGAGTACTGTGCTGGCCCAGAGCAAGGGGCCTACCGACTGGTCTGACTGGCAAACCTATCGCGGCCAGGTGCAACACCCGGTTGGGGCGATCAAGGAAGCCGATCTCGTTCGTGCCCGACAGAATATCGAGCGCTGCGCCTGGGCGCAAAAGTACCTCGCTGACTTGCGTAAGAAGGCTGATCGCATCTGCTCGCAAATCACCGAGGATTACCTGAACGGCATGGTCGAACGGACCACGCCGGGTTGTGTTGGCCCTTGCCCCGCCTGCCGGGCGAAGGGCCTGGCCTGGCACCCGAATGGGCTGTGGACGTGGTCGTCCGGAAAGCCCGATCAATTGACGTGCAGCATGTGCAAGACGGTCTTCCCCAGCGACGAGTTTCCCGAGAGCATCGTCCTGCAAAGCAAGTGGGACCCGGAGCAGCGATTTGGTTTCATCGGGGGCGAGCCCTTTAAGTGCCACGGCTACGCCCACGCCCGGCCTAGCATTTCTGGCATCATTCGGGCACGCAAGCTGGCACACGTCAGCGGAGAGTTGCACATTCTCGGTCTGTGCTACGCACTGACCGAAGACCCGAACTATGCCCGCGCCGCCAAGGCAATTCTCTTGCGCTTCGCGGAGGTGCTGCCGAAGTATCTGGTGCGCGCCGGGTATGGTTACGGTGAATATGCCGATGTCGACCCGCACGTGGCCGCCGAGCGGATCGGAAACTTGCCGCAAGATGAACTCGTGTATCCTCCGAACACGCCCGATCGGAAGATCTACGCTGGCTATTGGGCGGCCAGCCGCATCGGCACGTCGGGTATGGACGGATTCTGGGTGTGCCAAGTTGCACAGGCCTACGATCTGACGTGCTCCGCCCGCGATGGCGATACGGCCGTGTACTCGGAGGACGAGCAAATCCGTATCGAGCGTGACGTGCTCCTAGAGTCCACGTACTTGGCGGTATGCGATCCGGCGATTAACAACAAGTCGCTGGGGAACCGAGCCGGCGCGGCCATGGTGGGGATGTGTGTTGGCCATCCCGGTCTGGTGCGCTTCGGGCTGGAGGGTTTTCAGAGCGCCGTGGACGGTTGGTTTCTGCCCGACGGTGGGACTTCCGAGTCCTCTGCCTATGCGTTGATGACGATGGGCGGCATTCAGGATCTTGCGCTGGTGCTACGTGGGTACTCGGATCCCAAGGGCTACGTCGGCCCGGACGGCCGACGCCTCGACCAATTCGACTCCTTCCGCGATACGCGTTACGGCGACTGCTGGCAGAGCCTGATTTGGACCCTTCAGGGCAACCTGCGCCACCCGCCCACCGCCGACTCCTATCGCACCACATCGATCAGTTCATCCTTCGCCGAGCTGATCGCGATTGCTTACCCCTCGGACGAGCACGTTGCTTTTCTCAAGGAATTGGCAGGCGGGGATCTTGCCGCCAGCGTGAACGAGCGTAGCGTGTTCCTGCGCGAGCCTGGGTTGGAATCGCGCGCCGTACCAGACTTCTCGCTCCCCGACATCGTGTTTCCTTTCCTCGCCCAAGGCTATCTCCGCACGGGGCCGACCGGCCGGTCGAGCCTCGCATTGCTCGACGCCAGCGACTGGGGCGGCCATCACCATCACGACAGCCTCAACCTGTACTATTGGAAAGACGGGCGGGAATTGCTCTCGGATCTCGGCTACCTGTGGGACCATCCCGACAAGAAAGAGACGAGCCGCACCGGCGCCCACAACCTCGTTATGATTGGCGGAAAGGAGCAGCGGACGACCGGCCGCGGTGGCCGTTTCCACCTCTTTGCGACAACTCCGCACGTTAAGGCAACCGAGGCTTCCTCGCAGGCCTACGAGAATGCCTCGCTCTATCGCCGTACCTGCATCCAGGTGGACCACGGTGAAGCAGGCTCCTACCTAGTGGACATCTTCCGAGTTGAAGCCGACACCAAGTCGCAATATGTCTTTCATGGTCCGGGAAACGACTTCGATATTCGGGGACTCCAGCTCGCTGCGGCGGCGAAAGATGCGTTGCCAGTGGACCTGAAAAATGCTCGCCAATCGCCAGGCGATGCGCCATGGCAGATCGCCTGGCGGTTGGACAAGGATTATCAGTTCACGGTCTTTTCGCCCGGAAGTCCCGGAGAAACAGTTACCTTTGGCGACGGTTGGGGTCAGCGCGACCATCGCAACAGCGACCGCGGCGCGAAGCTACCCTATGTAATTCGAACCGTCGATGGTGGTGAACTTCGCCAGTTCGTCTCGGTCTTTGCGGGTGAACCGACGGCTCGTCTCCTGGTCAAAGGCGTGCGCCAACTCCCACTTCCCTCGGGTTCACCATCTCACGCCGTAGCGATCGAAATTGAGACGGTCCTTGGGACCGACGTGCTCGTATCCATGCTGGAGCCTGCACCGGTCAAACTGTCCACCTCGGCGGGCGAGTTGACCACCGATGGTCGAATCGCCGCGGTGCTGATGGCGGGGAAGAAGCCCGCCACCATGACGCTCTTCGGCGGCACGCACCTGGCGCTGGCCGACGCGAGACTATCCTGCCCGGACGGCGAGTACCGCGGCAAGCTGGTCGGCGCGTCCGGATCGCACGGCGAGTCATGGTTCACCGTCGAGGGTGAATTGCCCAGCACGGCTAGCCTAGTCGGTCAGACGGTGTTCATTGAGGATGGATCGATGTGCCGGGCCTATCCGATTCGCCGCGTGGAGCCCGACGGAAAGCGTACGCGACTCTACACCAAGTCGGGCGGCGTTGGTTTCGAGGCTCGCGCAGGCGATACCTGGGAGTTCATCCCGACGGTGAGTTGGCAACGCCCCTAAACAGTGGCCGAGAACTCCGGATGGCAGACAAGGACACTTTCCACGGGGCCACAGCACCTTGCTGGATGTATAGAGCCACCCACCAACGTGTTGTGTCCCTAGAGGTTGTGTCCCCAGAGGTTGTCGCAGCACTAGCACTTACTTGGTCAAGCGATCGATCAAGTACTCGGTTGAGGTCGGATACTTGGGATCCTTCACCCCCGGGGTGACCAGGACGACGTCGACATCAACTTCCTTCAGTCGTTCCGCCAGCTTCAATCCCATGATGCCCGAGTGCGTTGGGTCCTTGGGCGAATCTCCCACCACCGGCACTTCGCCAGTATAAAACAAACCGATCATTGGATCGTCTTTGGAAACGTGTTCGATCGGCGAATACTCTTTGATCCACGGCAGGACCGATTCCCGATTGTCGATCAGGGCCTGAAATCCATCTAGACCGAACGCGTGCGCGCCGTAACGGTAGTTAGGCATCCACTCGCGCAGTTCCCTGGGATCGAGCGAAACTTGGGCTCTGTTGACGGCGGCGCAGTAGAGTCGTGTCGATTCGCGTGCGATCGGATCTTCGCTGTCAGGCTTGGCCATGTCGTCGTGCAAAGCCAGCCACAGCGAGGAACACGCGCCTGCCGATCCACCCGTCGCGCCGATCTTCCGCTTGTCGAGGTTCCATTCGGCTGCTTTGGAGCGAACAAACTGGAGCGCTCGCGCCGCGTCTTCCAGCGGCGCCTTCACTGGCGGTTCCACTTTCTCCTCCACAGCGTTCGTCACATAGCGGTAATTGATGGCAACGACCGAAATTCCCTTGTCGAGAAATGC
>CAKQNH010000185.1 GCA_934255105.1 uncultured Pirellulaceae bacterium | reverse complement strand
CTGCAAAGCAACACTCCGATGCCCGCGCGCGGGCATGACGCGGTCTACTTCATCGGGCTGATGCGCCAAGCCATGCAGCTCGACACGCGGGATTGGTCCGAGTTCTCTAGCGGCGCAAAGAACCTCGACGTGAAGGTAGATGGCTCGCTTGGCTCCTTTCTGCAGAGTATCGACCGCGTGCTATCGCACGTATTCGCTCCTGCGTTCGGAGCGATGGCAACCACATGGATCGGCGACGCCCAATTGCACCGCCAAGCGCGGTTGGCGATAGCCATACGAGGCCATGCGCATCGCTTCGGCGAACTGCCAAACAACTTGGACGACCTGCCTGATACCATCGCTAGACTGCATCCATTGGGTAACAAGCCCTTCGGTTATGAGCGGCAAGAAGATCAGGCCATGCTGTGGGGATTCGATGTCACCAGCGACGTGCGGCGAACGCCATATTCGCCTCCGGCTATAGAGTCTGGAGTCGCCGGTGGGATGGATGGTTACCGGTTCGTGTGGCATATTAAACGCAAATCGCATTGAACATTACCACCACTTGAAAAAACACCACCACTTGAGAAAACTCGCCAGCTATGAAAACCTTGTTTACTTTTGGACTGCTGTGCTGCGCGCTTTGCCCGCAGTTGTCGGCCGCTACCCAGCCCAATATCGTGCTTATCTTTGCTGACGATCTAGGCTGGAAAGATGTCGGCTACCAAGGTAGCGACTTCAACGAGACACCTCACATCGACCGCTTGGCCGCCGAGGGGATGGTTTTTACTGCCGGCTATGCAGCCGCAGGCAATTGTGCGCCAAGTCGTGCGTGCTTGCTGTCGGGCAACTACACACCGCGCCACGGCGTGTACGCAGTGCAGTCCACCGATCGTGGTCCCAAGCGGGAGCAGCGACTAGTTCCCATTCCGAACAAGAGTGGTTTGGCCCGGGACAATGTAACCCTTGCCGATGCACTCAAGTCGGCCGGCTACGCGACTGGGATTTTTGGCAAATGGCATCTCGGCGGACCCGACGGCGCCGCACCTGAAGAGCAGGGCTTTGACACGGTCTTTGAATCCAAAAGCGGCTGGGGCGAAAGCGAGGCGGATAACCCCAAGCGGATTTTCTCATTGACCGAAGCCGCCTGCGATTTCATGGAGCAGAATCGCGAGCGTCCATTCTTTGTCTATCTGTCCCACTATGCTATTCATAGCGCATTGCAGGCCCGCCCCGAAACGTTGGCCAAGTTTAAGGCCAAAGCCCCAGGCGCCCAGCACAATTCTGCACTCTACGCTGCTTGCCTGTCGGATCTGGATGCTGGCGTGGGACGCCTGCTGCAGAAGCTCAACGAACTGAAACTGGATGACAATACACTGGTCGTCTTCACCAGCGACAATGGTGGCACGCAAAAGTCGTCGCAGGAACCGCTGCGCGGCAACAAGGGGTGTTACTACGAAGGTGGAATTCGCGAGCCGTGGATCATGCGCTGGACCGGCGTGACTAAACCCGGCAGCCAGTGTGACGTGCCGGTGATCAATCAAGATCTATTTCCTACTTTCCTAGCACTGGCCGGCGGCGACTTGCCTGCCGGGAAAATTCTCGACGGCGAAAGTTTGCTTCCGCTGCTAAAAGGTGAAAGCAGCTTGCAGCGCGAGTCGATCTTCTGGCACTTCCCCGGCTATCTGAACGATCCAGTGATCCGCGGACGAGAATTGGACCTGCGAACCGATTTCCGCACGCGACCGGTGAGCGTTATTCATCAGGGGGACTGGAAGCTGCATCTCTACTGGGAGGAATGGCTGCTCGACGCTGATCAAAAAAGAGAACTGGCCACCAACGGCGCCGTGGAACTCTACAATTTGAAAGAGGACATCGGTGAGCGACACAACTTGGCCGACACCCACATCGCTCAGCGCGATCGACTGCTGGATGATCTGTTAGTTTGGCTGGAAGCCACCGATGCGTTGATTCCGAGCCAACCCAACCCCGCTTACGCTCCAGCAAACAACCCCAAGGTTAGTCGCGAAACAAGGATGCGACAGAAAACGAAATCTGACAATCGTCGCACAAAATAATCGCCACCTCGTCGACGACCGTTTTAGTATCGTAGCTTCCATCAGGCTGCCGCCGATCGACCACCACGGACCTCGGCGCAAGGTCGATAATCATGTAGGTCTGGACCTGTTCTCGATGATAGAGTTGCCGCTTGTAACCTAAATCGTTTTGCCGAGTCGAATCCGAGAGTACCTCTACGATCAGCGATGGTGGTTGCTCTAAGTGCCGCTCGGGTATCGGACCGCAGACAACCATCAGATCAGGCCGGACTACCGTGTCGCCACTGATGATCCAGTCGAGCTCAACCAGCGGTGCGGCTTGGCATTGAGACGCTATCAGTGCGTTGCCCATCAGACGTGACAATTCAGCTAGCACAAATTGATGTTGGCCGAACGGGCTGGGGCTCATCGCAATCGCGCAACCTTCCCACAACTCCCAGTCCCCTGGCCACTGGGCGTAATCGTGTACGGTATATCGCGGTACAAATTGCGGTGAAGCATTCAAGCGGCTTCTCTCCTGGAAATCTGCGTTGACGAGCGTGCGGAAATCAACCGTCAGTAGTCGTTCATTAAGTATAACGCATCTCTGTGAGTTAGCTGGAATATGTGGCGCGACATTGCGTAGGAATTATTCCACCGCAGGCTCGACAGGCTGTGCAGGCTTCTCCGATGGCAATTCCGGCGCATTGTCGTCTAGTGTCGAACTGCCAACGTCTTGGTGCGCGGTGTAGATGGGCTCGGGCCGAGTGAGAACATCTTCGATCGGGTAGCCGATGCGATGGATGGGGATTTCTACGCGGTCGTTGACCAATACTCGCTCGATAATTGGCTCCTGTAAGGCTTCCTCCAGCGCCAGCTTAATCTGTCCCTTGACTTCCAACAGCACGGTGTCCTGCAGCAACTCTGGCGATAGCTGATGCAGCCGTTCTTCTATGGCTTCGTGGATCAGCCAACGATGGCGTTCGATGGTTGCTCGGGCCGCCAAACGCTTCGCCGGTGGCACTAACACGTGGACTCGCAATTGCGACATCCATTGCCTATCGGCCGACTGGACATAGTACACACCCACGGGGATTTCGCTGCTGGCAGAGATTTTAATGCGCGTTGCTTCGGAACGGACGTAGCCGATAATAGCCGCGTGCAACCCCACCAGGGCGATCACCAATCCGGCGATCCAGTAGCGTTTAATGAAGTACATGAGAACTTTCCAAGAGGCAGTCGATTTTCTCGCACGATGCTAAACACTAGGTCACGCGGTGGCGCGAAGTATTCATTTGCCTGGACCCACAAAAACATTCGGCAGCCGCGGTCGCTACAACCGTCAGGTGCGCTACAATTCTGCGCTAGAGCCGTGGCTGGCCGGGTGTGGACTGCACGAGGGATGGAAAGTTGGATATATTGCTGTGCTGCTTGATTTCTGATCGGGGTCCTTTGAAGCAACAAATTACCGACATGAGCGCATCTAGTCCTGGATTTTTCCTTAGACACGAGTTTCTGATCCGCCGCCTGCACTCTCTAAGTGGACTTATTCCGGTGGGTGCCTACATGACGGTCCACTTGTTGGTCAATTCTTCGCTGCTCAACGGCGCCGGCAGTTTCCAACACAACGTCAATCAGATTCATTCATTGGGCAAAATGTTGCCCCTTGTCGAATGGTTGTTCATTTTTTTGCCGATCCTGTTTCATGCGATCGTGGGCGTGTGGATTATCCGCACCGGTAAACCCAATCAAGCTCGTTATCCCTATCTCAGCAACTGGCGCTATTCGCTGCAGCGCTGGACCGGCGTGATTGCGGTCATCTTCATCTTCTTTCACGTATTTCATCTACACGGTTGGTTCCACGGGCAGTGGTGGCTCGCCAATGTGGCTGAACCCTTAGGAATGGCCCAGTTCCGCCCGTTCAACGCGGCCAGTTCGCTAGCCACGGCCATGAGCGGTTACGTATGGCCCGCTTTTTACTTGATCGGCGTCACGGCCTGCGTGTTTCACTTGGCCAACGGCATTTGGACGATGGGCATTACGTGGGGAGTCTGGACTAGTCCGGCGGGTATGCGGCGGGCCAGCTATGTCTGTGCGGTCGGAGGCGTGCTGCTACTAGTGGTGGGACTGAGCGCGCTGACGGGTGCCCTGCAGATAGATGTCCAGCAAGCTCGCGACGTGGAGGACCGGATGTACAACGCGCGGGTAGCCAGTGGCGAAATTCAAGCCGCCCCCCACAAACGCTCTCGCGACCAAAGCCCCGAAGTGGGCCCAGACGATGTGAGCCAAGACGATGACGATGCAGTGGAGCTTGCCAGAGATCAGGACATGTAGCGCATCTGGTCAAAGATCTCATAAACCCATTAGAAAAATATTGTTGGAAGCTAGGAATCGATGACAAGGCAACGTGTGGTAGTGATTGGTGGCGGATTGGCTGGCTTGGCAGCCACTATGAAGCTTTGCGAACTGGGCATCGCGGTCGACCTCATTAGTTTGACGCCGGTCAAGCGTTCGCATAGCGTGTGTGCCCAAGGGGGTATCAACAGTTGCAATGACCAAACTCGGCAGTTGGGCGATTCCGAGTGGAAGCACTTTGACGACACGGTCTACGGCGGCGACTTCCTGCAACATCAACCACCGGTCAAGGAGATGGCGTTCTGGGCACCCAAGGTGATCGATTTGATGGACCGCTTGGGAGTCACCTTCAATCGCACGCACGAGGGCTTCATCGACCGGCGTCGATTCGGTGGCACCCTCTACAAACGCACCGCCTTTGCCGGAGCGACTACCGGCCAGCAGCTCCTGTATGCGCTCGACGAGCAGGTCCGCCGCTGGGAGACGGAAGGCTTGGTTCGCAAGTTTGAATTTTGGGACTTCCTGGGACCGATGAAGGACGATTCGGGCCGCTGCGTGGGTGCAGTCGCCCAGGACATGGTTTCCATGCAGATTCGAGCTTTCCCTGCCGACGCCGTTATCGTCGCTTCCGGCGGCAGTGGCCTGCTCTACGGTCGCTCGACGATGTCGGTCTTCTGCAATGGCAGCGCGGCTAGTCGCTGTATGCAGGCTGGTGCCAAATACGCCAATGCCGAGTTCGTACAGGTTCATCCCACGGCGATTCCAGGCGCTGACAAACTGCGCCTAATGAGCGAATCCGCTCGCGGCGAAGGGGGCCGCGTATGGGTTCCACGCAAGGCGCACGACCCGCGCCCGGCCAAGTCGATCCCGGAGGCGGAGCGCTACTACTTCCTGGAAGAACGCTACCCCGAATATGGCAATCTCGTCCCCCGCGATATCGCTACCCGCGAGATCTTTGACATTTGTGTCAACGAGGGCCTGAGCGTAGAGCGGGACCGGATGTGCGTCTACTTGGATTTGACTCACATCGAACGCAGCGAGCTGGATCGCAAGCTGGGTGGCATCCTGGAGATCTACGAAAAGTTCCAAGGAGTCGATCCGCGTTCGGTTCCGATGAAGATCTTCCCGGCCGTGCACTATACGATGGGCGGCTTGTGGGTCGACTACGCCAAAAGCGCGCAGGGCGGATTGATGCCCGCCAACCCGGCCAATCAAATGACCAGTATTCCTGGGCTATACGCCATCGGCGAATGCGACTACCAGTACCACGGCGCCAACCGCTTGGGTGCCAACTCGCTGCTGAGCTGCATCTTTAGCGGCTTGTTTGTAGCGCCGTGTATCGAGAGCTATATCAAATCTCACAAGACCGTCGCCGCCGAGTTGCCCAGCTCGCTTTTCCAGAATGCAGTCACCAAGCATGAGGCCAGACACAACAAGCTGCTGGCGGGCACGGGAGGTGAAAACCCCTACCTGCTACACCAAGAGCTGGGCGATGTGCTCACTCGCGCAGCCACGGTCGTCCGCCACAACGACCAGCTCGATGAAGCTCTGGTCAAAGTCGACGAACTGCAGCAGCGCGTGCAGCATTGTTCGCTAAGCGACACGAGCAATTGGACCAATCAAAACGCGATCTTCACCAAAGCTCTGCAAGACATGTTTCCGATCGCCAAAGCGATCGTCAAAGGCGCTCGCCTGCGCGACGAATGTCGCGGTGCCCACTACAAGCCGGAGTTCTCGATGCCCGCCCTCAAGGAGCAGGACCCCGAGGCTCGACGCCGCGAAGCGGAACAATGGTGCGATCGCTTCGAAGCCAACAACGCCAAGTTTTTGAAAACTTCGATCGCCACGCTCAACGGCGACGACGTGGAGATTACCTACGAAGATGTGGACACCGGGAGCATCCCAGCCCGGCCTCGGCTGTACGGACTGGTCGGTGCCGAGGTCATCGAAGAGGTGTGGCAGGCGCGCCAGGCAGCCAAAGATAGGGCGCAGAGCGCTATCGCCGCCGAGGGTTAGAATAGCTTTAGGGCTACCACCGTAAATCTGCAACAAGATGTTAAGCAGCTCAAAAAACTCACAAACTCATTCCAGGCTAGAATGCTAAACCATGCACAAGGCAGACGCGGACCATACCGCACATAACGAACGCCGTCCAGAAAAAATCAACGTACGGATACTGAGGCAGGATGGCCCTGGCCAGCCATCGTATTGGCAGCGACACCAAATCCAGTACGAAGAGAACATGAACGTGATCAGCGTGCTGCAGAAGATCGCTGCTCAAGCTACGACGGTCGAAGGGGAGCAGACTGCTCCAGTCGCCTGGGATTGCGGATGCCTGGAGGAGATCTGCGGTGCCTGCACGATGGTCATCAACGGCAGCGTCCGGCAAAGCTGCTCCGCACTCGTCGATCGACTGCTGCAAGACAATCCCACCGAGATCGAGTTGCAGCCCATGACCAAATTTCCGGTCGTGCGCGATTTGATGGTCGACCGCACGCGTCTGTTTACTGGGCTGAAACGCATTCGAGCTTGGGTGCCAGTGGACACCTACAACGACATGGGGCCCGGACCGCGCCAATCGCGCGAGCAGCAGGAGGAAGCCTACCCGCTGAGCGAATGCATGAGCTGTGGTTGCTGCCTGGAGGCTTGCCCGCAGTACTTGAAGATCGAGGTCCATCGCCGCCCCAGCGAGTCGGACGAGCAGTTCGAACAACGCAAAGCCGATGCGCACAATCAGGGTTTTGTTGGCGCCGCCATCATCAGTCAGACCGTGTTGTTCAATTCCAACCCGACAGGCAAGCACAACAAAGGTGAGCGGATCGATGCGCTCACCGGCCCCGGTGGGGTACAAGCCTGCGGCAACGCGCAGAACTGCGTGGCCGTCTGCCCCAAGCATATTCCGTTGACGCGTTCGATCGCGCGCGCCGGCCGCGAGGCAACCATCCACTCTTTGAAGAAGCTGTTTGACAAATGAATAACGCCCAGAGTCGACCCCATTGTGGGCTTACCCTGGACTGCTGAAACTTCGTGGGTGGTTGACGATTTGAGTCCCTTTCACGCCCACGTTTTAGTTCCGCAGAACCCGTCTCCATTCCTATTAGCTTGAGAGTTATCTAGCGACTACTCGATCTTAAATACTCGCTCTTAAACCTAAACTTAAACCTAAACCTAAACTTAAACTAATGTCCTGCAAGAGGCGGTTTAAGTTTAAGTTTAAGTTTGAGTTTAAGTTTAAGTTTGAGTTTGAGTTTGAGTTTGAGTTTGAGTTTGAGTTTTCAAAAACCCACAGTGCCGAGGGCACAAAGCTTGCGCTAATGCTAATAGCGTATTGCCCAATGCCCCCTGCGGACCTGCATCGAAGTCTACTCAGCACCTACTGGAGCCGATAGTGCATAAGAAAATCGGCTTGAACACGCTGAAGCTAGCGCTTCCGGCTGGACTGTTCATCTACCTACTGTGGAGCGTTCCCGCCGAGGACTATCGCGCATTTTGGAGTCAACCCAAGCGCTGGGAGCTGTTGATCGCGGCCCAGTTCCTGACCTTGCTGGCTGTTATTACAAGCATTCTGCGTTGGCGACTGCTGGTGCGAGCCTTTGGCATCCCCTTCACCG
>CAKQNH010000184.1 GCA_934255105.1 uncultured Pirellulaceae bacterium | reverse complement strand
GTTTCAGACGCTGCCAAGCGCGTACCGCGGTGAGATGATCCTTCAAACGATTCAGACGCGCGACTTGCAGGACCGCGATGTCGCGATCGGCAATCCCCAGTTCGCGTCTCGCGGCAGTGCGCGCCACAGTATCGCGTTGAAACGCCTCCACATCGATCCCATTATAGATCACTTCAATTCGATGGGCCGGGATCCCTTCATTTGCCACCAACGCCTGTTTTACCTGGTTTCCCACCGCTACTACGCGGTCCCGCGATCGCAGCAGGAAACGATTGGCCAGCACCCGTTTGGGGCGCCGGAAGTCAGGGAACGTTCGTCCATGCTCCGTGAATAAAATGGGTGGACCTCCGCGCGGTAGACGGCTCAGGGCCGCATAGAAAAACGGCGTGTACTGCTGCGCATGAATTAAATCGACTCCCCGATTGCGAAAAAACTTGCCCAAGTCTCTTGTCAACTGAAGGTCGAAACCCGGCCGTCGCTGAAAAACTTCGATCTCGGTTCCCTGGTCGCGCAGTCGCTGGCCCAAGTCTCCCAACTCGTCCAGGCATGCAAAGATCGTTCGTACAAATCCGCGCGAGCGTTCCGCATATTGACTCGCCAAAATTTCCGCACCGCCCACATTGAGCGAATGCAGAAGCTGGCAGATTAGCGGACGTGCTCTATCGGATTGCATATCGATCGGATTTGAAAAGTCGCGGGGGAACGCCGACGTTCAACGATTCACCCACCACCAAACTCCAGCAACAACAGTACCGGCAAGAGTAGCCATTGCGAGCACCAGAATGCGTTTTAGGTTGCGAATCGCCCGCGTCTTCTGCGACTGAAACACTGCGTGAGGAGCAAAAGATACTGACGGAGCGTGCGGAGGCATTGGGATCGTATCCAGACCTCCCGAGTGGAAAAACTCATAGGAGTATCCGTTCGCCAACAGCAATGCGATCGGTCGGCATAAACCTTTGGTCTCAAATCCATCGAGTTCCTCGATCGCGTGTTTGAAAAACCACCTTGCCCGTTCGAGATATCGCTCGCGCCGATCACCGGTCGCATGCCGGGCCGCCCACTGGAATACCTCGGCCTTGCGGATATCCTGGGCCGCCCACGTTTCATTGGGATATTCTAGCTTTTGCGGATGCGTCAGGAACGGTTGTTCATGCTCGGCCATCCAATCGGCGTAACGCAGCAACGTCCGCTGACCATACGCGTACATACTGTCAATCTCATTCGTCGAAATTTTAACTTCCAAATACCGCCCCAGCGCTTGCAGGAAGATCAGATAGAACCATTTGTTCTCGACGTCGAGCAAATCGAGTGATTCAGGGTCGACATCGGGATGGACGCAGCGCCGAATCAGTAGCTCACATTGATCGAGAAACCGCCGCTGCTGCGTTAATTCATAGGCCGACAATAAGACTTCGATCGCATTTCCTGGCCCGCGACCGGGGCCGTGGTAGGACTCAAAACCGCTGGCGCTAGTCAGTCCTGTCTCACCACCGGCCAACCATCGGTATCTCGTGTGACGACCGTCTTCGGCGGCGATCATCCACTCGCCCAACTTTTCCACCGCCTCGGAGGCCGTCGGATCTCCGGTGATGCTGTAATACAGTAGCAGCCCGCGAGCGTAGGCGTGCCCGGACGAGGGACCACCGCCGCAACTGCCTCGCGGGTACCCACGGTGAGTTGACAATCCCGCATCGATGTAGTGCGCGGTATGCCAGAAAAGCCCGTGGTTGTAGCACGGTAAATCGTCATCGGTATGATAGATATCGATATCGATCACGTGCCGCGCTAAATCCTGCATCAGTTCCAGGTATTTTGCATCACCGCCGGTGAGGTACTGGACGCCGAGCCCATAGATCATGTCGTACTGATTGTTGTAGTGCGACACAAAGAGATCGTTGGGATGTTCGGAATCGCGGTACGCCGATTCATGATCGGCAAAGGCGTCGCCAAAGTTCCGCCAACCATACTCGTCGATCCGCTCGCGTTTACTGAAAAAGCTAGTGCCGCCCTGGATCGCTTGGTCGACGAGGCGCAGATACTTAACATACTCCGGACTGACGGTCGCATCTCGCGGCGTCAGCCATGGAATCACCGCAGTTTGGCAAAACGCGGTCGGATCGATTCGCGGCAGCAGCGGATTTTCAACCGCCTCAAGACGCTGCTGGACCGTTTTTATGTTCCCCGTAATGAGCCAAAACTCGAAGCTTGTCTGTTCTCCCGGTTGCAGTTCATGGATCACGCCAAACTCGGAGGGGAAAATATCAATCGCAATCTCACCGTCCGTGCATCCAATCGCCTTGGGAAATTGTTGCCAAAACTTGGGGATAAAAATTCCCACTGCGGTGCCGTCGTCCCACTCGCAGATCATTGACGGGGTTGCTCGCCCGCCACTGTCTACGCCTTCACCTTTGTCGTCATCACCGCCCGTGGCGACTCGAAAACCTCGGACAGTTATGGGGATCTTTCCATCGCGATTGGCGTGAACTGGGCCTTGGAAATTTCTGCCGCCGCTTCCGAGTTGCGACAATCGCCACGGCGGAGCTGAACCCTGCCAGCGACCGGCTGACTGCGTCTTAGTTTGAATTTTCAATATCCGCCGACGCGGCGTATCATCGTTGGATCGGGGCCGGATGACGATACGAGCCGACTCGATCTGCTCAGCATTTGGATCTCCAAGTTCCCAGATACCGCCGGGATGCGATGCGGCGCGAGGATTGCGGAGAGTCACCAACCGTCGCTGTGTCTGTTGGTCGTGATACGACCGAGTAATCGTCGATGGAACGAGTGAACTGTTGCCGGGGAGCTGCGACTCGTCATCGCAAGTCACTCCTTCGCGGGACATCGTACCGACGGTTGAACAAGGTTCCAGAGCATCGCAGCATTTCGCGGCGATGCAATGGGTCTGCCGAGTTCCGTCGACGCTGACAATCTCCAGAGTGACCGCCAGGCTGGTGTCGAGTTCCTGGTCGATGGTTCGCATTGCTATAGACTCACTAGCGAGAGCAGGTATTTCCGGCAGGACAATACCGTCAGCGGACTGCTCGTCTTGATCCGCTTCTGCCACGGCTTCCCAGATCACGTGAAATATCTGTCCGTGCACAGCAGTCCAAGTCAACCGTGCCCACCGAGCCGACCCGTCAGGCCAGCGCAGTGTGACATCCACGTCACATCGGATGGAGCTTCCAGCATTGTCGCGCAGCCGCACGTTTCCAACGTCGAAAACCTGCCCCTCGCCGAAGGGAACCGCAGCTTCGCAGATCGTACCACCGCGAGTACTGTTCACTTCTCCAACCGAGATTGAGCCATAGCAAAAATTGGAAATGGTGACTGCGTCGTTCACTGTCTATTCGTCATTTGTTGTTCTTACGTTTTTTAGAATCGGTTCTGCCTCCATGCAATAGCGGGTTCACCATGCGCGCCGTAAATCCTTTCCTCAGCAAGGCTCGCCTTCGACGGCAGCCAGGTATCTTCCAAAACCTGGAAATCAACCACAATTGATCCCAGTAAGATCGGGACCTAGTCGAGTGAGCGGCGAGGCGCTGCCCGCCGGTATCAATCGCAAGGGATCAGCGTTAGCGCCTCGTCGCTCACAAATGGCTCACTGTCCAGCTGCTCCCACAGTTAAGCTCCTCAAACTTCGGTTGCCAAACCGTGAGAAGAAAGACGCGCATCCAATGCCTCATGTAGTTAAAAAAGCCGCTATGGCTTAGGACCTTTGGCAATTGCTGGATCGTCAACGGAGTCATCTTTGGTGGTGGTAATTGGACGTGATCCAAGTAGCCACCGCTTCCTCCGCCGAACTCTCGAACTTGGGCATTTGAATGTTGCAATTTCTGCTGGTCTTTCAGATCCGCCATCGCACCTATGATCTAAAAAGTTAATCCGCGAATTTGGTCGGCAGTGAGCGCGGCACGCGCTGCTTCAGGTATTAGCAAAAAACTAGACAGGTTGGGAATCTTCGCCATTTGCTGCGCAGTCAATAGCGTAATTTTGGACGCTGGCAATTGGGCATAATCCAGGTAGCCATAAGTCCCTTCTCCGATCTGACGAATTTGGGTATCTGAGAGCTGTAGTATCTGCTGCTCGTTCAGTCCCGAAATCATACCGGCGAGCTGGAAATTTAATCCGCGAACCTGCTCGCCGGTAAGCTCGGCACGCGATGCCGCAGACATTCGCAAAAAGCTAGTCTGACTGGGAATCTTGGCCAGTTGCTGCGTCGTCAATAGCTTAATTTTGGACGGGGGTAATTGCGCGTAGTCCAAGTAGCCATAAGTCCCTACGCCGATCTCACGAACCTGAGCATCCGAGAGCTGCAGCATCTGCTGGTCAGTCAGCCCCGATATCATGCCTGGGAGCTGGAAATTCAACCCGCGAACCTGGTCGCCGGTGAGTGCGGCACGCGATGCCGCAGACATTCTCAAAAAGCTAGTTTGACTGGGAATCTTGGCCAATTGCTGCGGTGTCAATAGCGTAATTTTGGATGGTGGTAGTTGAGCGTAGTCCAGGTAGCCATAACTTCCTCCGCCGATCTCGCGAACTTGAGCATCTGAGAGCTGCAGTATCTGCTGCTCATTCAGTCCCGATATCATGCCTTCGGGTTGCAAATTTAAACCGCGAACTTGGTCGCCTGTAAGCGCGGCACGCGATGCCTCAGGTATTTGCGAAAACCTACTCTGGCTGGGTATTGTGGAAAGTTGCTCCGGCGTTAAAAATCCAATTTCTGCTGGTGAGAGTTCCGCAAATTGCGGGTAATTCAACTCGGTGAGCCACGGTCCGGCAGGACGCGCGGTGATCGTTACTTGTACGGTGGCGCGGCTGATCAAGCCAGCACGGTCGGTACCTAGGATTTCCAGTTGGTGAGTGCCGCGATTGATTACCTTCCCGAGATCCTTGGCAATCGACAGTCGCCCTGAAACGACGTCCAACTTGAACAAACGACCTGAATTTCCTGAGACAATTTGCAGGTTAACGGAATCACCGAGATCGCGGTCGCTGCTGGCGACAGTTCCCACCACGGAACTAACCTCCATACCCTCGTTAATGGTAAAGTCCGT
Organism: uncultured Pirellulaceae bacterium; assembly: GCA_934255105.1. Lineage (GTDB taxonomy): Bacteria > Planctomycetota > Planctomycetia > Pirellulales > Pirellulaceae > Aureliella. Next base: position 2,928 of record CAKQNH010000184.1, on the reverse strand, counting down.
ACCGATTACGCTGGGTGTCTGCGTAAATACGCTTACCACGACTGGCTCGGAAAGCGTGCCGTTGTCACCGGGGATCGGAGACGAGACTGCAAATTCGTAGCTGCCGCTAGTGAGTTGCACACTGCGGTTATCATATTGCCACTTGCCGCGGCTGTTGGCAACCGTGTTCCCAATAATCACACCGTCTCGGTATAGGACAACCGGCATCGAAGGGCGCGCCACACCAAATAAAAGCAGTTTGCCATTACTAGTGACAAAATCGCCTACCACTCCTGAATCAGGATCGACCGCCGTAATGGCGGGCGGGACGAGGTGTTGAGCTAACGGAAAAGCGAGCCCTACCACGCCCGAGACCGTTAGCCTTTCCGAACTCGTCTCATCGCCCGGAGCGACTTCGCCGCCCACCGCAATTCCGTATGTTCGCCAGGCCTCAGCGTTCGTCAACCCAGCCACGGGCGCACCGACCGGCGAAACCGGTGAGGAATAGATTGATCCCGTTTGGGGGACGACAAAATCTGGACGCTGCTCGTTGTAATACAGCCTGAAGTCTTTTCCGGACTCTCCGTCATAACCTTCGACTTCAACCACGTCAGGCTGCACAACCCAAGTCACGCGACCGCCGTAGTAGTTCATGACAATATTATTGACGGGAACGGCGCTACCGTCGTTCAACTCATATTGCACGTTACGGATTATTGTATAGCGTGGCGGCCGATCGCTAGATGCTTCTTCAGCAGGGGTTTGGATTTTTATATTGACGCTGTTTCGTAACAGACCGCCTTCGATCAAAAATGGCGAAACCTCGTATAGGGAAATCCCCGTACCCAATCGCCCCGTCCGCTCCGGAACAATTATTCCGGTTCGCATATTCTCAATAATTGAATTATTGCTCGTGAAATCATTGACTCTCCTTATGTAGATTCCAGTTGGGCTATTGTAGTAAGTCATTAGAGACTGGTCTCCAATCACCACCAAATTTCGGATTGTCAACTTGTTGGCTTGCTCTCCGAAAACGGCAGTGTGGCTGACATGCCATAGATGGAGATCATTGAATTCGGTTTCACCCAGTGGCAGCGTCGTGGGATTGTAGTAATTCTGATAACCCAAATACCAAATTTCGACACCCATATGGCTCGCGTATGCTTCATTTTTATCAAACTGGCGTACGTGCATGCTTTGCGGAGCCACCATCTCATGATCGGGACCATGAGGATTTGCACCTTGGAATGCAGGAATTGCAACTGCGGGTTTGCCTGAATTAGCACTGCCATAAATCGCAAAACCTGACTTTTGGGCACCACTGACAACGTTTCCAACAAATGAGTTATTCGGACCGTTCAACCAGAATCCCGCTCCTTCTCGGCCATCGGTGAACTTGCCACGACCGCGCGTACCATCGATGCGACTGACGAAATTACTCGAGAACATGTTGTAGCTTTCGCTACCGTCTTCGGTGACGATGCCCGCCCCTGAGAAGTTGTATACGGTGTTGCTGTCGACGAGTCCATAGTGCGAATTGTGGAGCACAATACCCCATTTGAGTCGGCCGGCGTTGGAATTGTTGGCGACCGAGTTACCAATCAAGGCAAACTGGTAACCGTTCGCTTGCCCAGATTCAGGACCAATCAAATGGTGCGTGTGCAGGGGATATCGCGCCCCTTGGTTGGTGCCGATATGTGTGGCGTTGCCTGAGCTATCGAAGACGGTATCATCGAGGGGAGCGTTCGTCGTCCGTCCCAGATCCTGAAAATTCACGTAGCGAATATCGACGTCGGCGCGACCCATGTACAACGTGTGCCCGCGGGTTCCTTCGGGATTTTCCGATCGGATCGTGATGTTTCGTGTAAGATTGGCGATATGCGGCGTAAAACGCAACTCTCCATCGGCATCACGAGCCCCCAGATGATCATAGCTTAGTGGAGCAGTGAGCGAGACCTTGCCATTTGCTGCTCCAGCGAAGGAGCTCGTTTCGTAATGATTCAATTTGTCGGAAACGAGATCCATATAGTAGATCTGGCGACTGTCGGGAAACAGGAGTGTGTCCCCAGCTCGCCAGCCGCTCAAATCACCGTTGACCGCCAATTGATCACTACCTGCGGTTGCTTCGGCATCTAGCCGCACAAAGGGTGATCCCAGCGCACGACCGTGCATTCGCACCACGCCAGCGGCGATCAATCCATTGCCGTACTGACCGGGGTCGCGACTGGGATCGATGGGCACATCCTTAAAGATGATCTGCACGTCGCTCTGAATCGGCGACTGCTGTGTGCCGATGATAAGCTCACCCCCGGCAAGCACTTGCAGGGTGACGACGCCCAGCGACAGGTTTTGATTGTTGGCAAACTCCAGACGCCCGCCATTGGCGATCACGATCGTGTGGACATCCGCCGATACGTTGAGAACAACATGATTCCGAATTTCAATTATGTCATTCGGTCCCGCTGTGCTAAACAGGTCACTCCAATTGCCGTCTCCGTGAGACTGCCGCAATTGCCCGCCGGGTAGCGGAGCGAGGGTGGCAAAGTTCGGAAGGAAAGGATCGTGTTGCATTCCGACCGCAGTGGAATCACTGTGCTCCATCAACGGCATCAATGCCGCGACCGCCGGAGCGGGGACGGACCTCTCGATTGTCGCAACATCGCCTCCGTCCATCCAGTCAACAGGTGCGAGCGGAGGGAGGAACATATCCGCACTCAACAGCGCGCGGCGTTCAAGTGGTTCAACTCGCAGTGTACGGCAGCGACGACGACGTTGTAATTTTGGTCTTGACTTCATAGCTGATTCTCAGGGGGGAGTGACATCACCCAAAGCAAGTGGCTCACGATCGCTACGGCTAGCGGTCTGGCCGAGGCGTAACTTCTTCCCATTTGTAATGTACAAATGCGATTGAGCGTAAAAAGCAGTGATGGAGTACCCAATGCCTAGTGG
>CAKQNH010000183.1 GCA_934255105.1 uncultured Pirellulaceae bacterium | reverse complement strand
ACGCAGCGCGGCGTGAATCGACGCTAGCGAGCTTTCGGGATATTCGAAGTGATGGTACACGTCGCAAATAAAAACTCGGTCGAGGCTATTGGGTTTTAGATTCACGTCGCGGTCGGTACACAGCACGACCTCAGCATTGGTCAGCTTTTCATCCTTGACTCGCTTGCGTAAGTGCTTGACGAAGTTGGGTGAGATGTCGACCGCGTAGACCTTACCTTTGTCTCCTACGGCCTGCGAAAAGGCACCGATGTAGAGGCCGGTCCCGGAGCCGATATCGGCGATAGCCATGCCGGGCTCAAGCTGCACCGCTTTCAAGATCTCCTGCCGAGAGGAGAACACTTCGCGACTTTCCGTTTCGAAGCGTTTAACAAAATCCTCCACTTTCATTTCTGGGTCGAGGAAACTATCGTTGATCCCTGCCGGTAGGTTTTCGGCGCGATGCGCAACTGCATCTGCTGGCAGCGCGGCAGCCGATTGAGCGGGTGCAGCTTCGAGCTGAGCGGTTTGAGCGGCTAACCAAGAAGCTGTTAGACTCACATACGTGGCAGCTACCAACAGCCCGGTTTTGACAAAAAGACGAATTTGCATTGGATTCCCCCCAAGTTAATGTTAGCGTTACCCAAGGATACTCGATGACAAGCCTTCCACCCACCAGCCGCCGCGTTTTTCTGAGCCATCTCTCACGCAATTCCTTAGGCTTAGCCGCTCTAGCGGGCGGAATGACGCGCTTTGCCCATGGTCAAAGCGGCGCTGCGCTGGACCAACGGCAGGCCGCATCCGCTACATCGCGCGTGGCATCTGGCTCGCACGGCGTGGTCGCAACCGTCAATCCCTTGGCCAGCCAAGCGGCCATGCAGGCGTTCTCGCGCGGTGGGAACGCTATCGATGCGGCGGTAGCCGCTTCGCTGATGCTGTCCGTGGTCGACGGCCATAATTCGGGCCTCGGCGGTGGCTGCTTCGCGCTCGTGCGCCTGGCCGACGGAACGATGCTAGCGCTCGACGGGCGTGAAATGGCGGGTGCAGCCGCGCGTCCAGAGATGTTCTTTCGCGATGGCAAGCCGGCACCTGATCTGAGCCAGATCGGGCCGCTGGCCGCAGGTGTCCCCGGCCTATTGGCAACGCTGGGACGACTGGCCCAGCAGCATGGCCAGATCCCCTGGCAGGATGCTCTGCAAGGTGCTGCGCAGGTAGCCGAAGAAGGGTTTGTCATCAACGACTATTTCGCGCGCGTGATTCGCCAACACGCTGCGGAGCTCAAGCGTTTCCCAGCCACCGCCCGCGTCCTGCTCGACGCATCGGGCCAGCCGTGGCCCAGCGGCCACCGGTTGCAGCAAACCGATCTGGCCCACACGTTGCGTCAGATCGCCGAACAAGGTGTGGCTTGGTTTTACGATGGCGAATTCGCGACTCGGACCGCAGCTTTTATGCAGGAGACCGGTGGCATTTTAACGGCTCGCGATTTCGCCAACTATGAAACGCTGGAGCGCAGCGCTATACAGACGTCCTATCGCGAGCACTCCATCATCGGATTCCCTCCCCCCAGTTCCGGCGGTATCCACATTGCGCAGATGCTCGGCATGCTCGCCGATTTCGATGTGGCCTCCATCTTTGCAGAGTCCACCGCGCGAGGCCTGCATCTGTTGCTAGAAGTCATGAAGCGAGCCATGGCCGATCGGGCGTATTGGTTGGGCGATGCCGACTTCGCCAAGGTTCCGCGAGGTTTGTTGGATCAGGATTATCTGCGACAGCGCGCGAGCTCGATCGACCTGGATCGCGCAACGCCAGTCGACAGTCACGGGCAACCGCCGCGAGCAAATGTCGATTTGTTCGGCAAGCAGAGGCACACGACTCACCTGACGACCGCCGATGCTCAAGGGAACGTGGTAGCCATAACTCAAACCGTTAATACGTCGTTCGGCTGCAAGATGATCGTCCCCGGAACGGGCGTCGTGCTCAACAACGAGATGGATGATTTTAGCATTGCCCCCGGCGTGCGCAATGCCTTCGGGCTCCTCGGATCAGATGCGAATTTGGTAGCCCCCGGCAAGCGTCCGCTGTCGAGCATGAGCCCCACTGTTGTCTTGGACGATGATCGCAATCCGGTGTTGAGTTGCGGTGCGGCTGGAGGCCCCAAAATCATCACCACCGTATTGCAGGTACTCGTCCGCGCGCTCGATTTGGGCGAGTCGATCGAGCGGGCCATCGCCGCGCCGCGGGTACACCATCAGTGGTCCCCCGATGTGGCCGTTAGTGAAAACGCTGTAGACGAAAAAGTCGTCGAGCAACTGGCTGCCATGGGGCACACCATCGAACGCATCGGCTCGGCGGCCGTATCGCAGGGCATTTCGATACAAGGCACTCCTCGGCAAGCGGGCGACAACTCAGACGTCCTACTCACCGCAGCCTCCGACCCACGTGTGGCCAGTTCAGCCATGGGATATTGAAACCAAGTCAAGCAACCTTGGTCTGCTGCAAAATGCAAAGTTGGCTACTTGAGAATTGCCTGTATGAAAACTCTGCGTCCGCCAACGAATTTTTCCAATTTGGGTCGCCCTGCCCAAGTTGATTGATGGTTCCATCGGGGAAAAGGTGTCAGGGACGCTGCTTTGTTCTCCCTGCGCTCAGCTTCGTGGTCGGTCCTCATCACGAGGCAGGAGACACCTGAGCAAATATCCTACCGGCTATCTTCTACCTATGAGATTTCTCCAGATAAATCCAGCCGAAGCAGTTTAAAGCGAAGACGTGGGTATGCAGTGCCTGAAGGTAGAAAATCGCCGTTAGAAAATGGAATTCCAAAAATATCCTACCGGCCATTGCCTATCACCGCGGCTCAAGGCTACAGCCGATACTGTTCAACACGGATGCCATTGGCTGGCAACTGTGCAAACTGGGTCGTTAAATTTTACTATCGAACGCAGCGCTGGCGGTGTGGTAGATGCCGAGCTACTGCGCCCTCGCTGGTGGATCGAGCGGCACGGCATTGAAGCTGGCCAGATGCTGCCCATGAACATCGAAGAGCTCCAAGTCGTCGGCTTAGCTACCGTTACTGACATTGACGAGTGTCCCGAGATCGCTGCTGGCGAAGGCAGCCCCGTCACCGGACGATTTATCACACGCCAGGTCGACATCCTCGCGCGCATCGAAGTCCTCGGTGCGGATGGCCGTGTGGAAACCATCGAACGCACGACCATCCACCCCATCTGGTCAGTGGACCGCGACGACTGGATACCGCTTGGCGAACTCGAACAGGGCGAGCTGCTACTGGGTGCCGCAGGTCCCGCCGCTGTTCTGTCGCACGTCATCCTGCAACGCTCGACTCCCGTCTACAATATCGAAGTCCACGGCGAGCATGTGTATGAAGTGGGCGAGCTCGGGCTGCTAGTGCATAATTCATGTGGCCATATTGATGGGGGAATCGCGACTGCAGACCAGGCTCTGGATCGTGCAATTACATATTTGGGGAAAGGTTATCGTGACATGGGACTTGGACGGTACCTTTCTGAAGACGGGCTCCGCCAAGTCCGACTGGGAGCACACGAGCTAAATCCAGCAAACATGCATATCCATTTCGAACACTACAACATTCCCTGGGATCTGGGGGGCAGATTAATTGAGAGCACCTTTACACTGATTCGTTGAGGATACTAGTATGCGCGAGATTGCAGCAATCGAAATCCCTCATTCTTTGCGAGCTTACGGCAAATGCAAGCACGTTCGATGTGGTGAGGACGTGACTAGTCAGATTACCTCTGTCGAGCTTGTCCAATATGAGCCAGGCGGTGGTTATTACCTTCTCTACAAAGGACTATTGGGCGAAGAGCTGAATGATCTTTTTTTTGACACAACACAGGAATGTGTCGAACAGATCAAGTTTGAGTTCGGCGAAGATATATCAAGGAATCTTGCGGAACAACTGGTCTAATTGAAATGGCCACCAACTCAGGGCCACAGCACCTTGCCGTGGCTAACTACCAACCACCCGACAACGTGCAGTGTCCCCGACCCGGTGTCCCCGACCCGTCCCCCCTTAGCTCTACTCTTGAGCTACAATGAAATTCGTGCCGAAGGCCAGAGCGGCGGCGAGATGCATTCAAACGGAGACCATCATGTCAACGGACAACCGAATAATACCCGGCATTGTCAAGAATGGTGTTGTAGTACCCCAGTCAGGGATCGAATTGCCTGATGGTGCACATGTCAACATCGTATTGCAACCGGCGGACATCCCGCAGGAACTGAAAGAGGAATTGGCGGCATGGCAACGCGCGGGTAGCAATGCTTGGCAAATAATAGACAAGTGGGAGATCGAGGACCAATGAACATCGGCGACATTCATTGGGTCGACCTACCGGGATCAGGCGGACGAGCACAGTTCGGGCGCAGGCCAGCATTGGTCATTCAAGACGAGCAGTATGCGGGCAATCTTCCGACGGTCATCGTCGTTCCGCTAACGAGCACGCAGAAAGCACTGCGTTTCGCAGGTACAACCGCGATCGTTGCCACACCGGAATCTGGTTTAAGAAGCGACTCCGTGGCGTTGGTGTTTCAGTGCCTTGCGATTGACCGGAGCCAAGTCGGGCAGCGGGTGGGAAACGCATTGCCAAGCGAGTGCGCCGCAGTCTTCGCAGAGTTGGCAAGACTTACTGGGCAATAACGGTTGGCCGACCTCTGGGGACACGACCTCAGGGGACACCGACCTCTGGGGACACAGCATCTCCTTGGGTAACGACCAGCCACCCGACAACGTGCTGTGTCCCCGACCCATAATTGCTGTCAATGGACATCCCCACCTCCCCCTCGGTGCATCTGTATTTAGGGGCAACGCCCCGGATTTATCTAGCCTGGGGTGGAGCTGTGATGAGCCCTAGCGACATCGGGGGACACCGACATCGGGGGACACAGCACGTTGGTGGGTGGTTGGAAATTACCCACCAAGTGACAGTGGTCCCAAGGTTATCTCTCACGGAGGCACCAAGGCACGGAGTTGAGCGACTGTGGGCTTTGGCGGATTCGAGTTGGCGTCGAGTCAAGCGTTAACCGCGCGAAGCCACAGCGAATTATCGCTGGTCTGCGTGCGTTGGTGCCTCTGTGAGAACAAAAAGAACTTGGGTTGGCCACACCCAGCAAGGTGCTGTGCCCCCGAGTGAATTCCTGTATCGGGGTTAAGAAAACGGTACCCGACCCCCTTTGCTCTTGGTGCCAGGGTTCCTACCAGGAATCCGAAGCCATGGGAATACGACGATAGTCTGCCCGAACCAGAGCCAGAGACCTGGGCGAAGATATCGTTTACTATCGAACGCGGCGATGGCGGTGTGGTAGATGCCGAGCTACTGCGCCCTCGCTCGTGGATCGAGCGGCACGGCATTGAAGCTGGCCAGATGCTGCCCATGAGCATCGAAGAGCTCCAAGTCGTCGGCTTAGCTACCGTTACTGACATTGACGAGTGTACCGAGATCGCTGCTGGCGCAGGCAGCCCCGTCACTGGCCGCTTCATCACGCGCCAGGTCGACATCCTCGCGCGCATCGAAGTCCTCGGCGCGGATGGCCAAGTGGAGACCATCGAAGGCACGACCATTCACCCCATTTGGTCAGTGGACCGCGACGACTGGATACCGCTTGGCGAACTCGAACAGGGCGAGCTGCTACTGGGTGCCGCAGGTCCCGCCGCTGTTCTGTCGCACGTCATCCTGCAACGCTCGACTCCCGTCTACAATATCGAAGTCCACGGCGAGCATGTGTATGAAGTGGGCGAGCTCGGGCTGCTAGTGCATAATTCATGTGGCCATATTGATGGGGGAATCGCGACTGCAGACCAGGCTCTGGATCGTGCAATTACATATTTGGGGAAAGGTTATCGTGACATGGGACTTGGACGGTACCTTTCTGAAGACGGGCTCCGCCAAGTCCGACTGGGAGCACACGAGCTAAATCCAGCAAACATGCATATCCATTTCGAACACTACAACATTCCCTGGGATCTGGGGGGCAGATTAATTGAGAGCACCTTTACACTGATTCGTTGAGGATACTAGTATGCGCGAGATTGCAGCAATCGAAATCCCTCATTCTTTGCGAGCTTACGGCAAATGCAAGCACGTTCGATGTGGTGAGGACGTGACTAGTCAGATTACCTCTGTCGAGCTTGTCCAATATGAGCCAGGCGGTGGTTATTACCTTCTCTACAAAGGACTATTGGGCGAAGAGCTGAATGATCTTTTTTTTGACACAACACAGGAATGTGTCGAACAGATCAAGTTTGAGTTCGGCGAAGATATATCAAGGAATCTTGCGGAACAACTGGTCTAATTGAAATGGCCACCAACTCAGGGCCACAGCACCTTGCCGTGGCTAACTACCAACCACCCGACAACGTGCAGTGTCCCCGACCCGGTGTCCCCGACCCGTCCCCCCTTAGCTCTACTCTTGAGCTACAATGAAATTCGTGCCGAAGGCCAGAGCGGCGGCGAGATGCATTCAAACGGAGACCATCATGTCAACGGACAACCGAATAATACCCGGCATTGTCAAGAATGGTGTTGTAGTACCCCAGTCAGGGATCGAATTGCCTGATGGTGCACATGTCAACATCGTATTGCAACCGGCGGACATCCCGCAGGAACTGAAAGAGGAATTGGCGGCATGGCAACGCGCGGGTAGCAATGCTTGGCAAATAATAGACAAGTGGGAGATCGAGGACCAATGAACATCGGCGACATTCATTGGGTCGACCTACCGGGATCAGGCGGACGAGCACAGTTCGGGCGCAGGCCAGCATTGGTCATTCAAGACGAGCAGTATGCGGGCAATCTTCCGACGGTCATCGTCGTTCCGCTAACGAGCACGCAGAAAGCACTGCGTTTCGCAGGTACAACCGCGATCGTTGCCACACCGGAATCTGGTTTAAGAAGCGACTCCGTGGCGTTGGTGTTTCAGTGCCTTGCGATTGACCGGAGCCAAGTCGGGCAGCGGGTGGGAAACGCATTGCCAAGCGAGTGCGCCGCAGTCTTCGCAGAGTTGGCAAGACTTACTGGGCAATAACGGTTGGCCGACCTCTGGGGACACGACCTCAGGGGACACCGACCTCTGGGGACACAGCATCTCCTTGGGTAACGACCAGCCACCCGACAACGTGCTGTGTCCCCGACCCATAATTGCTGTCAATGGACATCCCCACCTCCCCCTCGGTGCATCTGTATTTAGGGGCAACGCCCCGGATTTATCTAGCCTGGGGTGGAGCTGTGATGAGCCCTAGCGACATCGGGGGACACCGACATCGGGGGACACAGCACGTTGGTGGGTGGTTGGAAATTACCCACCAAGTGACAGTGGTCCCAAGGTTATCTCTCACGGAGGCACCAAGGCACGGAGTTGAGCGACTGTGGGCTTTGGCGGATTCGAGTTGGCGTCGAGTCAAGCGTTAACCGCGCGAAGCCACAGCGAATTATCGCTGGTCTGCGTGCGTTGGTGCCTCTGTGAGAACAAAAAGAACTTGGGTTGGCCACACCCAGCAAGGTGCTGTGTCCCCGAGTGAATTCCGGTACCGCAAGACGGACTTAAACACTGCCGCAATTGAATTGACAAAGCTCGTTATCGGCCCCTCAAAGCCAGATTCAAGCAACCGCCAGACTCAAACATCGCAGCCACAGATCTAGCAACCACTCTGCCAGCCAAACCGGCTCAATTCCTGATCGGAAATGACAGTTTAAAGCGAAGGCGGGGGTATGTAGTGCCTGAAGGTAGAAAATCGCCGGTAGAAAATGGAATTCCAAAAATATCCTACCGGCCATTGCCTATCACCGCGGCTCAAGGCTACAGCCGATACTGTTCAACACGGATGCCATTGGCTGGCAACTGTGCAAACTGGGTCGCTAAACTTTACTATCGAACGCAGCGCTGGAGGTGTGGTAGATGCCGAGCTAAGCACCCACGCATAAGTTACTTGTTATATCAAACAACCTCGACTATCGCCCAATCGGCTAACTATTCTTTCAAAG
>CAKQNH010000182.1 GCA_934255105.1 uncultured Pirellulaceae bacterium | reverse complement strand
AGCGTAACCGCAGATCGCCGATTCGTCTCTCAGACTAAGCCTCAAATGCGTCACTAATACAATTGACGTCCCGAGCGAAAGGCGACACTGACGGGCAGAGTTCTTGCTATCATGGAGTGGATTGGAAGAAGATGTAGTTAACCTCTTCATCCAGCCGCTGAGCATTTCCCTGGGCGTGGATTTAACGGTTTTCCGTAGCGGAAGTCGCCTAGGCTTTCCGCCTTTCCACGCTGTCGGCCCAAGGTCCCACGACTTCGGCTACAATCGCTTGGCGGCATTGCTCCCTACCTCGCAAAGCCCCACCCCATGTTCGGCACTCCAAAAAACCTATCGATCGCACTCATCCTGCTGAGTACGCTCGTCCACACCACCCCTGAGCGTCTGCTGGCTCAGTCGGACGACATCGCCGCTGGCCATTCAGCGCACGGCGAAGTCTTCAATGAGGGGCCGCGTCAAGCGGCCTACTTGATGGACGGCCTGGGAAATATCGACTTCCCCACTTCCACTCACAATGAGCTCGCCCAGCGGTTTATCGCCCAAGGTATTGCGCAGTTGCATGGCTTCTGGTACTACGAAGCCGAGCGTTCGTTTCGACAAGCCGCAGTGCATGACCCCGACTGCGCGATGTGCTATTGGGGCATGGCCATGGCCAACGTCGAGAACCGCGGTCGCGCACGAGATTTCATCGCCCAAGCAGTCTTGCGCCAGGAATCGGCTTCACGCCGCGAACAACTCTACATCACAGCCTTTGAGAAATTCTGCCGCGACAGCGATAGCAACAAGAAGAAGATCGACAAGAAACAGCGCGCGCAAACCTACACACAAGACCTGGAAACGCTCGTCGAAGAATTTCCCGAAGATATCGAAGCCCGGGCCTTTCTAGCACTTCAGCTCTGGCAGAATGAACGAGCCGATTTGCCCATCGTTAGTCGCGTAGCTATCGATGCCGTATTGCAAGATGTATTCGATGCTAATCCCATGCATCCAGCCCACCACTATCGCATCCATCTGTGGGACAAGCACAAACCCAAGCGCGCATTAGCCAGTGCGGCCTTGTGTGGCCCCAGCCTACCAGCCATCGCGCACATGTGGCACATGCCGGGACACACCTATTCGGGCTTGCATCGTTACCAAGATGCGGTATGGCAGCAAGAGGCATCGGCCCGCGTCGATCATGCGCACATGATGCGCGATCGCGTGCTGCCCGATCAAATTCATAATTTCGCGCATAACAACGAATGGCTCATTCGCAATTTGATCAAAGTCGGTCGCGTCAATGACGCACTGGCCCTGGCCCAAAACATGCTCTCACTACCCAGGCATCCGAAACTCAACACACTGACCAAATCAGGCAGCACCAAGTATGGCCGCGAGCGACTATTGCTAACGCTGACTACCTATCGGCTATGGCCCGAACTGATCGAGTTGTCTCAGTCACATGTGCTCGAGACCACCGACGACAAAAAGCTACAGTTTGAGCACGCGCGTTATTTGGGGATCGCCTACGCATTGACTGGCCGTTGTGCAGAGGCCGCTACCGAGTTGGCCAAGCTACAAGCCGAATCGACTCACCTGGCCACAGCCCATGCTCAACTGGAAACCAGTCAAGAGAGGCCCCCCGCACCAATCAACATATCAATCGACGCTCAGACTCTGGCAGACGCGAGCAAACTGAACAATCAAAAACAGGAAGAATACACCAAGAAAAGCGCGGAGCTCAAACAGCAGCGCGCGACCATCGACAAGGCCATGGTCAGCGTCCGCGCGGCCCAGAGTGCCGCCAAACAAGATTGGGCGGCAGCTCTCGCATTGTGGAACGACTCCGATCTCTCAGACGACTTGCTACGCGCCGAATGGCTGGCCGCCAATGGACAATTCGACGAAGCTCTCAAGCTGGTCGACAAAAAGATCGCCAGCGATCCCAATGAGGTTCCCTCGGCCGCAGTCAAAACTTGGTTGCTCTACCAACATTCGGGTAGTCAAGATGCTCGCGCAGCCTTCGAACTCACGCGACAGTTGGCCTGTCTGGCCGACCTCGATACGCCGCTGCTAGCGCGGCTGCAGCCGCTGGCCGCCGAGCTGGACATTCCATCCGCCCCGCGTTGGTCCGCGCAGTACGTGGCCGCCAGCGACATCGGCCAACGTCCCAGCCTAGATAGCTTGGGACCCTTTCGCTGGCAACCCTACCTGGCTCCAGAGTTTTTAGTGCAGTCGCCCCAACGAACCGACGTGCGGCTAAAGCACTTCGCTGGCCAACCCACGATTGTTATCTTCTATCTGGGCTCCGGTTGCCTGCACTGCGTCGAACAACTGCATGCCTTTTCACCGCGCGCGGCACAGTTCCAGCAAGCCGGCATTCAAATGATGGCCATTAGCAGCGAAGATGTCGAGTCGCTCGTGGAGGGCTTGGATGCCTACGGTAGTGAACCGCTACGAATCCCCATTCACTCCGATCCGAAACTGGCCGCATTCAAAGCCTATCGTTGTTTCGATGATTTTGAGCAGCAGCCCCTACATGGCACATTCTTACTCGATTCACGAGGCCGTGTGCTGTGGCAGGACATCGGCTACGAACCCTTCATGGACGTTGACTTTGTATTCCACGAATCGCAGCGCCTGCTCCGCCTTCCCCGAGATTAACATGGGATAAGCTTCCAGCTTGTCACCTAACGCAGGATAAGCTTCCAGCTTGTCACCTAACGTGGGATAAGCTTCCAGCTTGTCACCTAACGTAGGATAAGCTTCCAGCTTGTCACCTAACGTGGGATAAGCTTCCAGCTTGTCACCTAACATAGGATAAGCTTCCAGCTTGTCACCTAACGTGGGATAAGCTTCTAGCTTGTCACCTAACATAGGATAAGCTTCTAGCTTGTCACCTAACGTGGGATAAGCTTCCAGCTTGTCACCTAACATAGGATAAGCTTCCAGCTTGTCACCTAACATAGGATAAGCTTCCAGCTTGTCACCTAACGTGGGATAAGCTTCCAGCTTGTCACCTAACGTGGGATAAGCTTCTAGCTTGTCAGGCTAGCTGCCAATCCGTCGACAAGCAGGATGCTTATCCCACTTAGGTGCTTATCCCACTTAGGTGCTTATCCCACTTAGGTGCTTATCCCACTTAGGTGCTTACCCCACTTCCAGCGCTAGCTTTCCATGTGCCGCCGCACGGTGTCATAGAGATCCAGATCCGCCCGCCCACCGATGCGAGCGAAGACTTGCTTTATCTGCTCAAAAGCATGCGTGACAGCGAAACTCGTGTCTGCACCCACCGCCTTGTGCCCCATTACATAGTAGTGCGGCTCGCCCGTGGATCCATCAGAGGCTACCTCTGTAGCCAGCGGCATTGAACCGACCATGCTCCAATCGCAGCGAGCATCGCGACAGTTGATGAAAACGTCCCCTTGCACATCCAACGTCCCCTCCTCCTCCACTTGCAGACGCGCGCGCCAGCCCCCCGCAGCATCAAATTGCACGGCCTCGATTCCCCAAGCGGCAATGCAACCAATCGGGCTGTCGCTCTCTTCATTGGTCGCCAGCCGCTGCGCGGCGGCGACAAACTCGGCAGGTATATCCGCAGGCAAACCAAGCAGATCTTGGTTACCCAACTGCTTGGGCGCAATCCAAGTAGCTCGAGTCCCTGGTACTTCTTGAGATAGCTTGACGATATCCAGCGCGTTGGCACAGGCTGCCCAATCGCGGCCATAGATCAGCGCATGCTTTCCAGAGAGTCGCTCGCGTTGCTTCCCTAACACGTCCACTCGCCCCAGCAACATCTCATGCAAGTTGGCTCGTTCGCCGATAGCCAGACCACTGCCACTGGCCAAGCCTGGCAGCCTAGAGAGTCCGCTGCAATCGAGCACGATATCGGCCAACTGCGTGTACTCGCCTCGCTGTTGTGAATCGATCAACAGTCGAAACTCCTGTTCGGACCGGCGCCCTAGTGGCACGGTTTGGTGCGGAGCGCAGCAGGTGCGACTGATCGAAACGACTGGTGAATTGACCTGCACCGATTCGTAGAGCAGATCGGTGCGCGCCACTGGAATTAAATACTCCTCAACGTATTGTCGATAGCTAACCCGCGCGTCGCTGGCAGGAAGAGCTTTTCCAGTCCCCTGGGCGGCCATCGCGGCCAGTCCCAGCGGAGAAGTCACCTCGCTCCAGGGCTGCTCTAGAGGCTGGTCACCGCAGGCCAAAAGTCGATGGCCCACGCGGCGCGTATCGAACAACATGACGAAGTAACCTAAGAAGCGGGCGTACAGCGCCGCTTCCACACCCGCAGGGCCGGCCCCCACGATGGCAATTGTGGCTGGCGTGTCGATTTCCGGATCCCAGTCCATGTGCGTAGCTCCGTTCCAGGGGCGATGCCCCTGGCTATGATAAATATGGCCGTTGGCCAACCGATGCCAAGGCAAATAGCGCAACTTCAAAACGTGCCAGCGAGGCGGAGTCAAGTCAATCGAGCCGAAACAACTGAAACTTCAGATATCGAAGTTCAGGCATAGCCAAAGGGGTCGGGTGGTCGATAGGCTGACTGCACTCGGCCAGCAATGTAGCACATCGTCGGCCGCGACCGAAGGCCTCAGCGTTGAGCTCGCTAAACGTCACCGCGTCCACATGGCTCGAACACGAGGCGAGCCCGAGTAGCCCCTGCGGACGAGTCACCCGGGCAGACAACTGTGCGAGTCGCCCATAGGCCGCGATGGCTTTGTCTTTCGATTTTTCGTTGGGTGCAAACGAGGGGGGATCGCATACGACCAGATCCCAAGTGAGCCGATCGCTGGCCGCCGTTTCCAGAAATTCAAAGCAGTCTACCACGACTCCTCGATGTGCCTCAGCGGGCAAGTCATTCATCGCCCAATGCTCTTGAGCCGCTGCGATAGCCGGTGCGGCAATATCGACCGACGTTACCTGCGTAGCACCACCTCGACCGGCAGCGACGGAGAATCCGCCATTGAAACTGAATAGATTCAACATGCGACACCCGCTAGCCAGTCGCTCAACCAAGGCGCGGTTGTCGCGTTGATCCAAGAAGAAACCGGTCTTCTGACCATGCACCACCTCTGCGGTAAATCGCAGGCCATTCTCCAAAAATGCGACAGGCTGTTCAGGTAATTTCCCGACCAATGCCTCCCCTGCACTGCCCCGCTGCCGAGTTCGCAAGACCACACAGTCGAGCGGCAAGTGCTGACACAACCACCGTGCAATAGCCGGCGGTTGGTAGAAGGCTTCCGGCGCACCACCATCCAACTTGATCACCGCCGTGCGATCGTAGATGTCCACGATTAAGCCGGGCAGACCATCCCCTTCGCCAGCTACCAAGCGGTAGCCGGTGGTGCGATCATCGAAGGCGACCCTGCGCAGCGCAATGGCTGATTGCAGTTGCTGAGTCAACCACTGGTCGTCCAGCGTCCACGGTGGCTGCGTGCGACAGATCCGCAGCGGTATGGCATGCTGCGGATCGTAAATCCCACTGGCCAGCCGTTTGTCGCCGCGACGGTCGCTCAGGATCGCCACCGAGCCAGCAGACGCCGGAACGATATCGATGGCATCCGAGTAGAGCCAAGCATGCCCTCGCTTGATCGAACGCGTGAGCTCTTTGCGGAGGCGCAGCGAGACAGCTTTTCCTGGTCGGACCATGCTCATTGGCGATTGGCTTCTAGGTTGCGAGGGTGTGCGTTGATCGGTAGAGTAGCCCGCAGTTGCTGGCCAAAGACGCCAGACCTTGGATGTATCAAGCAATGTCCAACGTCTGGCGACTTCGGCTACGACGGCGATAATACGCTAGAATACTAGGCCCCACCATCAATACAACCACCGGCGGAAAAGTCGCATGAGTAAGTCCACAGGTACGTATCGCGTCTCGCTACAAAAAGAACAATTGGTTTTTAGCGCGGCACATTTCATTACTTTCGCAGGAGACATCTGCGAGTGCCTGCATGGCCACAACTATGCCGTCAAGGCCGAGGTCACGGGGGGGCTGGATGAAAATCAATACGTTATTGACTTTATCGCTTTCCGCGACGCGCTGGCCGAAGTGGTCAAACAGCTCGACCATCAGGTCTTGCTGCCGACTACCCACCCGCTGATCTCGGTCCGCGAGGACGAGGTAGAAGTCGTGGTGTCATTCCGTCAAAAGCGGTGGGTCTTCCCACGCGAGGACTGCATGTTGCTGCCAATTAGCAATACCACAGCGGAGCAGATTGCGTGGTGGGTGGCTGGACAAGTCCGCGATGCGCTCAAGCCCAAGGTAGGCACCAATCTAAAAACGTTGGAAGTCGCCATCGATGAGAATCATGGCCAGTGGGGAATTTGCAAAATCGACTGGTAAGACCGCTACAACCTGTTCCGCCCGCGGACTGTTCTGGCCGATGGGTGGCGGATGGGTGGTAAGACTCCGGTGCTAAGGCCGATGATAGCTGAACACCCTTAGAAGCATAACTCTCGTAGCCGAAGTCGCCAGACGTTGGACAGTTCTCGTAGCCGAATTCGCCAGACTTTGGATTATTCAAGTGCTGTCCAAAGTCTGGTGACTTCGGCTAGCCCTATCCGCGACAGCTTCAGTCGGACCGACACACAGCACTACCCCTGAATCTCCTGTCCGCAGGCCACCATATGTTGCCAACTTTGCCCAACTCGTTGGAAGTCACCGCAGGGGTGCGCAAAGCCGCTATTCTGCTGATGAGCCTCGAGGAAGACGAGGCGGCGAAAATACTGTCGATGATGCCCCAGCGCTACGTTGAATCGGTGTCGATCGCCATCGCGCAGCTTGACACCATCTCGGGACAAGAGCAAGAGCAGATCATCGCCGAGTTCCTGCGTAGCCGCCCGAGCGCCCTTGGCCCGAACAGCGGTGGGCTGGACAGAGCCAAAAGCCTAGTCAAAAAAGCGTTGGGCAAAGATGCTGGCGACATGCTCAACGTCCTGCAACAGACGTTGGAAGGGCTCCCCTTCGGATTTCTGCATAAAGCCGATCCACAAAACATCCTCACCTTCTTGATCGACGAACACCCTCAAACCATTGCAATGGTATTGAGCAATATCCCCGCAAGCGTTGCCGCCGGTGTGCTCAACGGGCTACCCTCCAATCGCCAAATGTCGGTTATCCAACGCGTGGCTGAGATGGGGCAGACCAGCCCAGAGGCAATTGAGGAAGTCGAGAAGGCCCTGGCAATGCGCATGTCGCTGTTCATGACACAGGCCTATCGCAATCTGGGTGGTGTCCCAGCAGTAGCCGAGATGCTGAATGTCTCGGATCGGTCGACCGAGCGAACCATCATGGATGGACTGTCCAAGGACAAACCAGAATTGGTAGAGGAGATCCGGCGTTTGATGTTTGTCTTTGAAGATGTCATCAAGCTCCACGACAAAGACATTCAGATGTTGCTCAAGAACGTCGAGACCAACCAGTGGGCGATGGCGCTGAAAGCGGCCAGCGAACCACTGCAGGAAAAGATCTTGGGCAACATGTCTCAGCGGGCGGCAGAAATGCTCCGCGAAGAGATGGATTTCTTGGGCAAGGTTCGGCTCAGCGAAGTCGAAGCCATGCAGCAGAAAGTCGTCGACGTCGTCCGTTCCCTGCAAGATGCCGGCCAGATGGCCCGCCCCTCCGGCGACCAAGAGGAAGAGTTTGTAACTTAACCACACCTTGGTTTTCTGCCCCACTTGCGAGATACTGCACTGCTGCTGAAGTTCGCAACCAATCGCCGAGCAACGGCAATTAATCGCAAAGCAACGGCATTTAGTCGCGAAGCAACCGCATTTAGTCGCGAAGCAACCGCATTTAGTCGCGAAGCAACCGCATTTAGTCGCGAAGCAACCGCATTTAACAATTGGCATTTAGTCGCGGAGCGACGGCAGCACTTAGCCGTGGGCGTCAGCCCACGGATGGGTGGCTACGAATCCGTTGAGCCGCGAAGCGGCGGTAGCAATCCATTCCACAAGCACTTCCTAGGCACCCCCTGCTCCATGAACCTTTCCCCGATGATGCGCCAATACGAAGAGGCCAAGGCGGCCTGTGGCGATG
>CAKQNH010000181.1 GCA_934255105.1 uncultured Pirellulaceae bacterium | reverse complement strand
GGCGGTCAGCCCGGCCGATGGCGCCGTCTATGCGGGGACAGAGCCCAGCAAGCTATTTGTCAGCCGGGACGATGGGGGGAAGTGGCGGGAGTTGACGGCGCTGCAAGACATCCCATCTCGGCCAAGGTGGAGCTTCCCGCCACGCCCGTGGACCAGCCACGTGCGCTCGATCGCTCCCAGCCCGCACGACGCCCAGTTGCTGCTTGCGGGGATCGAGCTGGGGGGCATCATGCGCAGCGAAGATGGCGGCGAGACCTGGAACGATCATCCGCCAGGCGCGCAGAAGGACGTTCACGCGCTCGCCTGGCATCCGACCGTGCCGGGCCGCGCGTACGAAGCGGGTGGCGGCGGGGCCGCTTGGAGCCGCGACGGCGGACGCTCGTGGCAGGCAGCCGATGAAGGCCGCGACCTCCATTACACCTGGGGCCTAGCAGTTGATCCCGACGATCCCGAGTGCTGGTATGTTTCCGCAAGCTCCAGCGCCCGCGTGGCGCACCAAAGCGACACCAGCGCCCAGGCCCACATCTACCGCTGGCGCAGCGGCGGACCGTGGGAGACGCTGGGCGGTGGGCTGCCACAACCGCTGGACAGCTTTCCCTACGCGCTAGCGATGAATTCGAGGTCGCTATTCGCAGGTCTGCGAGACGGACGGATTTACCGAAGCGACGATCGGGGAGAGCAGTGGTCGCAGTTGTCAATCCACGGCGACGCGCCATCCCGCGTGGTGGCGCTGCTCCCGATCACCAGGTGCATTCCCTAACGTCGGACATCGCAGCCTACGGCAAAGCGCTCCGGGCTCATCCACCTGCGTAGATGAGCTGCAATAGGGGGCGGTGCTAGCATCTTGGCGGCCGGGACCGCAGTTACCTGTAGACTAGCTGTTACGCAGACTAAAGTCGCGAGCCTGATTCCGAGTGAAGCTGCAGGCGTGGACTCACCGATGGAGGAAGCTACGCTTATACACCACTTGCGACCGTCTCAGGTTTCAATCTGCACTGCCTAGCTCTTTTAGCAAGAAAACGACCTGCCCTGGTGCATGTGTGGGGGATGTCGCTAGCTCGCAAGGCAATGTGGTCTCGTGGGTTCTGCTCCCAAGCTCTTTTGTCCCTCTGGATTCCGCGGTTAAGTCGATTCTTCTCTTTACAAAAATCATTTGCATCCGTTCAATTATCAAGCTTAGTCCATTGCAATTCATACATTATCAAGTTACTCATGTTTCCAGAGCACGCCCCATTCAATCTTGAGCAGCGCGTCGCGCTGACTCAGCTACTATCTAGCTTGACACCTGCGCAGTCTGCTTGGTTGAGTGGCTATTTAGCCGCCTTCTCACCAGTTCCAGCGGATGCTTCGGCCCCCGCAGCCAGCCAAGAATTAACCGTTCTGTATGGCACCGAATCCGGCAACGCCGAAGAACTCGCCGCGAAGACAGTGAAGCTAGCAAAAAAACAGGGTTTCAAAGCGAAAATGCTGAACATGGCCGACATTAAACCGGTCGCTATAGCAGACAGCAAAAAACTCGTAGTCATCGTCAGCACTTGGGGCGAGGGGGATGCGCCCGAAACCGCAGTGGCTTTCCACCAGGAATTTATGAGCGGAGAAGTCCGCTTAGATGACGTCGAATTTTCGGTGTGCGGTCTCGGCGATACAGCTTACGAGCATTTTTGCAAAATTGGGAGGGATTTCGATGCGAGGTTGGAACAACTGGGCGCAAAACGCGTGGCGGACAGAGTCGATTGCGATGTCGATTATGAAGGGAGCTACGAAAAATGGGTCGCTAATGCGCTAAAAGCTCTCGCTTCCGTGGATGCGACAGCCGCGGCTGAACTTCCGGTTTTTGAGACGGTTGCGACAACGGTTTTCGACAAGAAAAACCCATTTCCAGCGGAGGTTATTAGCAATTTCTGTCTCAGCGGAATTGGCTCGGCCAAAGAGACCATCCACGTTGTGTTGAATCTCGAAGGATCAGGGCTGAGTTATGAAGCGGGGGATGCCTTGGCGGTGATTGCCGTCAATGCGCCTGATGTGGTAGCCGATGTTTTAGAGGCAGCAGGCCTAGAAGGGGGCTTCAAGGTAACGCCCAAAGATGGAGTTGAAACTTCGCTGTTTGAGGCGCTCACCCACAGTTTAGACATCACCGCACTGTCGCGGGCAGTGGCTCAGAAGTGGGCTATGGTGGCCAACCATCAGGGACTCGACACCTTGCTGGATGATGAGCACAAAGAGGATTTTAAAAATTTCGTTGTGGGGCGGCAAATCGTTGATCTTTTGCGCGAATTCCCGGCAAGAGAAGAAATTGCGCCGCAGTTGTTCGTCGATTGCCTGCGCAAACTCCCTACGCGACTTTACTCCATCGCCAGCAGCCTGAAAGCCCATGAGGGTGAAGTGCATTTGACGGTGGCGGCTGTCCGCTACCACTCATACAATAAGCATCGCAAGGGCGTAACCTCGACCTTTTTGGCCGATTTTGGCCATGTCGGTGAAAAGGTGCTGGTCTATGTCCACAAAAACAAAAACTTCCGTCTCCCCGCAGATCCCGCAACGCCCATTATCATGGTCGGGCCAGGTACGGGTATCGCGCCTTTTCGAGCTTTTGTGGAAGAGCGCGCGGCGACCGAAGCGCCGGGTGAGAGTTGGCTGTTCTTCGGCGATCAAAAATATACCTACGACTTTTTATATCAAATCGAGTGGCAGGAGCATCTCAAAGAAGGTGCGCTGACCCGACTCGATCTGGCTTTTAGTCGGGATCAGCCGGAGAAAGTTTATGTCCAAGATCGCATCCGCGAAAAAGGTGCAGAACTCTTCACTTGGCTCGAAAAGGGCGCGAATTTTTACGTCTGTGGCGATGCCAACCGCATGGCGCACGATGTCCACGAAGCTCTGCTTTGCGTGCTCGAAACGCACGGCGGGAAATCCCGCGAAGAAGCCATAGCCTATGTCGATGCTATGAAAAAGGCGAAGCGCTATCAGCGCGATGTTTATTAAAACAACTATAAGAAAAATATTAATATGAGCGAAGAAAGGCAATTACACCTCAACGAAAGTCTCAAGCGCGACAGCAAATACTTGCGCGGTGATTTAGTTGCAGATTTGGCCGACAGCAGCACCGGAAACATCACGCCCTACTCAAAGGAGCTGATGAAGTTCCACGGCTGCTACATTCAGGACGATCGCGATTTGCGCGCTGACCGCCGCAAGCATCTACTGGAAAGGGCTTTCAGCTTTCTGATCCGCGTGCGCCTGCCTGGAGGCGTCTGCACCCCAGAGCAGTGGCTAAAAATGGATTACGTGGCCGATACTTTTGCCAACCAAACGCTGAAAATCACCACGCGACAGACCTTTCAGCTCCACGGCGTCATCAAGACACAACTCAAACGGACCATTCAAGAAATGAACTCCGTCATGGTCGATACCATCGCGGCCTGCGGCGACGTGAACCGCAATGTTCTCTGCAATTCCAACCCGCACCTGAGCAAAAGCCACGCTACGATCTTGAAATTGGCGCAGGACCTTTCCAATCACCTGCGGCCGCGAGGGGGCGCCTACCACGAAATCTTCCTAGATGGCGAAAAAATCATCACTTCGGAAAAAACTCTGGAACCGCTCTACGGCGAGACCTATTTGCCACGGAAATTTAAAATCGCCATCGCCATCCCACCCGATAACGATGTCGATGTGTACGGAAACGACCTCGCTTTCATCGCTATCATCGAAGACGGCGAACTCGTCGGCTACAACGTCGCGGTCGGCGGTGGCATGGGCATGACCCACGGCGTGGAAGCCACTTATCCGCGCATGGCGGATGTCATCGGTTTCGTGAAAGCGGACCAGGTCATCGAGACTGCGGAAAAAGTGATGCTGGTCCAGCGCGATTTCGGCGACCGAGTGGATCGCGCTCACGCCCGTTTCAAATACACCATCGACGACCGTTCACTCGAGTGGGTCACGCAGGAGATCAACAAACGCCTGAACGGTTTCCAAATGGAAGCGCCGCGCGATTATAGCTTCGAGAGCAACGGCGACCGCTTCGGCTGGATCGAAGACGAAAATGGCAACTCGCACCTTAACCTGTTCATCCAAGGGGGCCGCGTCCGCGACATGCCCGGCTTCCCCATGAAAACGGGCTTGCGCGAAATTGCTAAAATCCACCGCGGCGAATACCGCCTGACCACAAACCAGAACCTCATCATCGCCAATATTTCGCCTGAGAAACGCCCGCAAATCGAAGCCTTGCTGGCGGAGCATAAGCTCCTGGATAGCCATCAACAAAGTGGCTTGCGTCTCAATTCGATTGCCTGCGTCGCCTTGCCCACCTGCGGTCTGGCCCTAGCTGAAGCGGAGCGGTTTTTGCCGCAGGTCCTCACTGAGCTCGAGGAAACACTGGAGCAATGCGGACTGCGACACGACGATATTACCATCCGCATGACCGGTTGTCCGAACGGCTGTGCCCGCCCTTATCTGGCCGAGATCGCACTCGTCGGCAAAGGTCCGGACAAATACAATCTCTACCTCGGCGGCGGCTTCGTTGGGGACAGAATGAACAAGCTTTATCGCGAATCGGTCTCAGGCGGCGATATCAAAAAGGAGCTCAAGCCGATTTTTGAAGCTTACGCTAAACAGCGAAACGATGGTGAGCGCTTTGGCGACTTTTGCATTCGTGTGGGCTATGTCGCGGCCACCGTGCAAGGACTCGATTTCCACAATAACGTCACAACGGAAGCGGTCACCGTTTCCTAAGAAAAAACTTAACCAGAACAAAAATGATGGAAACTACAAAGGAACTAGTCCCACCAGAAACGGACGCGCAAACCCTCAGTGTCGAACTAGCAGAACTCACCGCTGCGCAGCGAGTCCAAATCCTCAACGAGCGCTGGGGCGACCGCGTTGTGGCCTCCACCAGTTTCGGCCTTCAAGCCGCCGTGATGCTCAAACTCATCGCCGACAACGCGCCAGAGATGCCCGTTGTTTTCATCGACACCGGCTACCTGTTTGCCGAAACGTATCGATACGCCGACAAATTAGCATCCAAATATGGCCTCGACATCCGTGTTTACAACCCTCAAATCACCCCTGCCCGCCAAGAAGCCCTATACGGAAAATTGTGGGAACAGGGGAAAGAAGGTCTGGAAAAATACGGCATGCTCAACAAAGTCGAACCCATGAACCGCGCCCTTCAAGATCTCAAACGCGACATCTGGCTCAGCGGCCTCCGCCGTTCCCAATCCAGTTCGCGAGTCAGCCGCAGCTTCGCCGAGCAACAGGGCCGAACCCTCAAAGTTTATCCAATTCTCGATTGGGAGGACGCCCAAGTCGCCGGCTACTTCGATGACCAAAAACTTGAGCGACACCCGCTAGAGGCTCATGGCTATCAAACCATGGGCGACTGGCACTCCACCCGTCCAGTAGGCGCCGACGGCGACATCGAATCCACCCGCTATGGCGGTGAAAAATACGAATGCGGCCTCCATGAAGCTTCGGGCAAGCTGGATTTTCAAATTTAAACTGTACGCCAAACTGGTCGCTGTCGGCAGCAGCGAGCAGGGCGGTGCAACATGTGGGACTACATGGCATGGCAGCCTCCCCCACCCGCCGGCGGCCTTGTCTATCGATGAGCGAAGCACTTAGTTGACCGACTCCCTCTTTTAAGGATACGGAACCGTGCTCACCGACGTCTTCTTGTGGGGTGTAGGACTAGTATCTCGGCGCACGGGCACAGGGAGACGCCCCTCGCTAACATACTGGGGTATGATATGCTCACGCGATAGGAATTCGCAAGCACTACCAACATAGAGCTATGGTATGAGTGATAAGCAAAAAGCAGCTTTTTCTGTATTGGATTTAGCTTCTCGTAAAGACACAGACCAAGGTCCTGCGCCTGCATTGCAGCGGTCGTTGGAATTAGCTCAACATGTTGAACGGTTGGGATTCACCCGCTTTTGGGTAGCCGAGCATCATAACATGGATGCCATTGTCAGTTCGGCTACTTCGCTGTTAATCGGCTATTTGGCAGCGGGCACGCAGCGGATTCGAGTCGGTGCGGGCGGGGTGATGCTGCCGAACCATGCACCTTTAGTAATCGCTGAGCAGTTCGGTACGTTAGAGGCGCTGTATCCTGGACGCATTGATCTGGGACTCGGTCGAGCACCGGGTACGGATCCACAGACCGCGCGGGCTCTACGCAAGCATCGCAGTGGTAGTTCCGATGACTTTCCGGAAGATCTGGCCGAGTTACAAAGGTATTTGGGGCCGCGTGGTACAGGGCAGCAAGTCATTGCCATGCCAGGTGTGGACAGCAACGTGCCAATTTGGATATTGGGATCCAGTCTATTCAGTGCGCAATTAGCCGCAGAGAAGGGTTTGCCCTATGCGTTTGCTTCGCATTTTGCCCCGCGCATGATGATGCAAGCCATCGAATTGTACCGCCGCCTCTTTAAGCCATCTGCAGTGCTGAACAAGCCTTATGTGATGCTGGGAGTCCCTCTGGTTGCCGCGGATACCGATGCGCAAGCGGAGTTTCTAGCCACCACTACCTTCCAGCGCATCTTGGCCTTGATTCGCGGCCAAAGCTTGCTGATGCGGCCACCGGTTCAGAGTATGCAAGGCCTCTGGCAACCGCGTGAAGAACAGGCGGTCAATGAATTTTTGAGCATGGCCATGATTGGTAGTGCAGAGACAATTGAGCAGAAGCTGCAGGTGTTGTTGCAACACACCCAAGCGGACGAGTTGATCTTTACCTGTGATCTATACGAGCACAAAGACCGCTTGCGTTCATTCGATATTCTTGCTGGGTTACAAAACTAGTTCGCAGCAGTTGTCAATCGCGGCGTTGACGTGATCGGGCATTCGCTCGGAACTCAGGGGTGGGTCTCGCCGATTACTTGTCACAGCGCGAGGTGACACATGACTTAGAGTGGTGAGCTATTAGTCTAGCCGTCTGGGAAAAACGCCGCCGAGCCGCTATCCTCTGCTCTACCTCGGACATTCGTTTGGTTCAATGCTCTCATAGGAAATAATCGGCGCATGGCAAACTTGACCCAACCTTTGAAGTGGCACGGCGGTAAGTACTATCTGCGCAAGTGGATCGTCGGATTGATGCCGCCACACTTGCACTATGTTGAACCGTTTTTCGGCGGTGGCGGAATTCTCTTGGCTCGGGATCCGAATCGCGATTGGATGGCGAGCGGCGCTAAAAAACTACCTTCTGCGCTGAAGGGTAGTAGTGAAGTCGTCAATGACCTGCATGGTGAACTGATCAACTTCTGGCGTGTGCTTCAAGTCCCCGCAGACTTTCAAATATTCCAGCAGCGGATGCAGACGACGCCGTTCAGCCAAGCCGAATTTGAGCGGGCGTTCGAACTTTCGCGGACCGAAGATTTTAATCGCAGTGCGACTGCCGTCGAGCGCGCAATTGAATTCTTCATTCTGGCGCGACAGTCCCGCCAGGGTTTAATGCGAGACTTTGCAACTTTATCGAGGAATCGCACGCGGAGCCGGATTAACGAACAAGCCTCCGCATGGCTCAATGTCGTTGAAGGTCTGCCCGATGTGCATCAGCGGCTGCAAAGCGTCGTGATTCTCAACCAGCGGGCCACCGACGTTATTCGCAAGCAGGACGGTCTCAATACGTTGTTCTATTGCGACCCTCCCTATGTGCATGAGACGCGTTCGACAACTGGCGAGTACGCGCATGAGATGAGCGAGGCCGAACATGTGGAATTACTGGAGACGCTATCGGCAATCCAAGGCAAGTTCATGTTGAGTGGCTATCCCAGCCGCCTCTACACGAAGTGGGAACAAGATCACAATTGGACTCGGCACGAAGTCGAGATCGACAACAAAGCCGCTGCTGGTGGAGTCAAGGAAAAGAAAACAGAGTGCCTGTGGTGCAACTACTGATCACTCCAATTTCTACCACGAAAAACACGAAGGACACGAAAAGTTGGCGCTGCGCTACGTTAGCATTATGTGGAAAAGTTTGAGACGCTATCGGCAATCCAAGGCAAGTTCATGTTGAGTGGCTATCCCAGCCGCCTCTACACGAAGTGGGAACAAGA
>CAKQNH010000180.1 GCA_934255105.1 uncultured Pirellulaceae bacterium | reverse complement strand
CGCTAAGACGTAGCGACTAGTCGTTGATTCCGCCGGAACAAGCCCGAAACGGAGATCGAAATTGTACTTTTAGAACGGCTATCCCAACCGTATGTAGAACGGTTGTCCCAACCGTTTGAAGTAGAGCAGTTGTCTCAACCGTTTGAGCTAGAGCAGTTGTCCCAACCGTTTGAAGTAGAACGGTTGTCCCAACCGTTTGAATGTTAGCTACCAGTTGCACGCCCCGCTCGGGCAAGCCGGACGGAAGCGAAAGCATCGAAGGTGAGGATTAAAAATAGCACTCATCACTTACTAAGAAATCGCATGTCAACGTCAAACTTTTAGCAGCCCAGGCTAGCGCCCAGTCTGCCGCCGCAAATCGCCGCCACGTATAGGATGCTTGAGAGCTTCAAGACCTTCCCGATCTTCCCCAGGTTTGTTCTTCCACAGGTTTTCTGAGAAGAACGTTTCCAGAACTGGGGTCGCTCGAGGAGCAGGGCCTTTTTTTCTGTTAAACTGGTCTCAATCGATCAACATCCTAGGAGAGTTTTCATGAGTTTTCACTTTGTCAGTAGCTTGCTTGTCGCAATCGTCTTGATAGGTCCAGTGGTTGGTTCCAGTAGTGCGGCAGAACCCGCCAGCCAGGGGCCAGTAAAGTTTGCACGTTTCAAAGTTGGTGACCAAACCATGTTTGGCATCGTGGAAGGCGACACAGTTCGCAAAATCGACGGCTCGATCTTCGGCAAGTGGCAGCCGACTGACGAGACTCACAAGTTGTCCGAGGTCATGTTGCTGGTTCCTACGCATGCCCGGCAAGTGTTTGCTCTGGCGGGCAATTACAAGAGCCATCTCAACCAAACGGAGATACCTGCCAAGTTTCAGATACCACAACCGTTTCTCAAGCCTCCTTCGTCGCTGCTTCGCGATCAGGGCAAGATCGTGTTGCCCGGTGACGCCACTGAGGAGGTTCACTACGAAGCTGAATTGGTAATCGTAATCGGCAAACGAGCTCGCCAAGTGTCAAAGGAGGATGCGCTCGATTACGTGCTGGGCGTCACCTGTGGCAATGATGTCAGTGAGCGGTTTTGGCAGAACGATGCAGAGCACAAGGACGTTCAGTGGTGGCGCGCTAAAGGCGCAGATACCTTTGGGCCGTGTGGGCCATTCATCGCCACCGGGATCAACTACGATGACTTGCTGATCACTCTGCGGCTCAACGGCAAAGTAGTGCAGCAGGAGCGTACCAGTCAGATGATTCATGATGTAGCCAGTCAGGTCAGCTTCATCAGTCGCTATGTCACACTGCTTCCGGGAGACCTGATCTTCACTGGGACCAGCGGCACGACCTCGGCGCTGCACTCCGGAGACGAGGTCGAAGTCGAGATCGAAGGTGTGGGGGTGCTGCGAAACCGCGTCGTCCGCGCCAAGCCGTCTCCGTAGGCTCGCTACGACCCCAAGGGTATCGGCGCTGAGATTAGAGAGCGGGATTCCGACGGCGGAGCGTCGGGCCACATTGGAGCGTCGGGCCACATTGCATAGGCTAGGCACCAACGATGCGTCGATATAGAGCTAGATAGGCGTCCGCCATCCGATCGATGCTAAAGCGTTCGGCTACCGCGCGGCGGACGGTGGGGCGGTCGATCTCGTCGATACGCGCAATTGCCTGAGCGGCTTCTTCAAGACTGTCGACCAGAAAACCGGTGACGCCATGTTCAATCAGCTCCGGCATTGACCCGCGCCGCGAGGCGATGACGGGCGTTCCGCAAGCCATCGCCTCAACTACCGAAAGCCCAAATGGCTCTTCGAAATTGATGAGGTGCAAAAGCGCGCGCGCTTCGCCCAGGGCTCGTAGACGCTGCGTTCCGCCGACTACGCCGTGAAAGGTTACTGACACACCGTCTTCGGCTGGTCGGACTTCCCGTTCATAATATTCTGCATCCTGCACGATGCCGTAGAGGTGGAGCGGCCGCCCACTTGCGCGCGCGGCAGCGATCGCCTCAGCGGCTCCCTTGTCGGGATGGATGCGCCCGAAGAAGAGCTGATCGTCACTTCCGACTGGATTGAATGGGAAGTCGTCGATAGGAATGCCGTGATGAATCGTGGCAGCGTAGCGCAGGCCGGGATAACGATCCGCGTCGCTATCCTGAAACGATCGAGGGTAGATCTGATAGATCACCCCGCGCTCCCACCATGGAGCCTGTGTTTGAGCTTCACGCACCAAATTTGCCTATGTAATTTCGTTGGGTTACGAGCGAACGACTTGTATGGCATGCGCTGCGGGTTATTACTAATCTGGGATTAACGTCCACGGCGCTTTCGATAAATCCCATAAGCCACAGCCACTAGAGCCAGCCCAGCAGCCACACTCCACCACAATGAAAGTCGTTTTTCTTCGACGGCCGGCGTGTACGTTGCGCGATGCCGTCGCTGGCCACTCGCCAAGGCATCGGGACGGTCCGGCAGCTCTTCGGCTCGTATTGCTAGATTGCTCCAAACCACATCCACGGGGGTCGCCGCGTCGCTCTGCTGCGCCGAAAGTCGGACCATTTCAATATCTGCATCTGTAAACTCCGCCGAGCGCAACTCTCGGAAAGGACCGTCCATGTTATCCGCAACAAGGAACTGGAGTTGCTTACCGGTGCGAACCAGTCGCAGGCGACCGCGATATGCGGAAGCATCAAACAGGCTGACTTGATTCTCTCGCTTGTCTTCGCTGGTGCGGCTGACGTTGGTGCTATAAACCTGTTTCTTTTCTGTGCGGGACAAGCGTCCCAGCAACGCGGCCGTTTCCGCTGGATCATGCGTGCCGAGATAGAGCGTAGGGCCGCAGCCATATCCTTCTTTAGGGGTGCGTGGGCTTCGGAATTCAAAGCTCGCAGTGATCTCGAAATCGCCGCGAACGCGAAATGCAGGACTGATAGCAATCGTGGGGAGTTTCTTTCCTGCGGGCAGCAACATTTGCAAGCCCTCCCTGCGCGGCAGCATCAATCGAAATGCGCCTGGGGACAAAGATGTTAGGTTCGTATTGTCAAAATTGCCGTTGCGAAAATCGATTTGATATTCGTTCGACAACTCGGCCCCGCGAACAATTCCGCACAATAGTAAGATCAGGATTAGGGTTCTCATTCCAGTCCACCTACTAAATCGCCGCCAGCGATCGTACCCAAGTTGTGCCACAGGTCCGCATCGACGCTTTCGGCAGCGAACCGCGTTGAACCATCGGCCAGCACCAAGTTCACGCCACCGTTGTGGCGACTCGATGCGGTCAGGATGACGCCATCCCAGGTGAAACCGTTTTTACAACTGATCTTGTTCGGTGGCAGTACATGATTGTATCGCGTCCAATTCATATTCCCCTCCAGCCACGTTTGCCCCGCTTCCACGTCCTGATTGTAGGCCGCTGCGGAGAGCGGAGTCAGTTTGTCACAAGTCGTTCGAAAGTTCGCCTCCGTCCATATTCCAGTCAGGTCATAAAGGTCCGACTTGGTGTCGAAGACTTCTTTATTCCAGGTTCCCTTCGCGCGTTCGCTGACCATTGCCGTTTGGG
Source organism: uncultured Pirellulaceae bacterium (assembly GCA_934255105.1). Classification (GTDB taxonomy): domain Bacteria; phylum Planctomycetota; class Planctomycetia; order Pirellulales; family Pirellulaceae; genus Aureliella. The sequence continues at coordinate 4,567 of CAKQNH010000180.1, read as the reverse complement.
ACAGCCCGTCGGTTATCTGCGCAAAGCGAACTGATTTCGCTTGGCCGAACATGCCATTGCCCGTCCGCCCTGACCAGTTCCCACCATTGCACATTCGGTAATTGTTGTGCCCCCACAGACTTTCCAGTCGATCCAAGTCGGAGGGACAAAGGTAGACATCGATTCGCGATTTGGCTGCTTCGCCGTTGACCACATTCTCTCCGTCCGCAGCGATCACGGACGCATCGCCGGTGGCCGCATTGACAAACGGATGGAAGGGAGCCACTTTAAAATCAATTCGATCGAAAATGTTCCCTAACTCCAAATAGGGCAGGATCTGTGCCTGAGCAGCATAGCGTCGATCATTGAGAGTGCCCAAGGTTGAGATAATGCCATCATTGTCTGGGCCGACACCGTAAGGCAACGTGGAGCGCACGTCATGGAAGCCGTGAAGCGCTATGCCGATTTGTCTTAAGTTGTTCGAACACTTCATTCGCCGCGCGGCTTCACGCGCCACTTGCAACACAGGCATTAGCAACGCGAACAACAGCGCGACCACACCGATGGAGACAAGCAGTTCGATCACAGTAAACCCAACTTGGCGGTGGCGACGATGTTGCATTTTATTCCTTCACCACAATTGCAAGGTTTGACATTGATATTACTCGAATAACCATCGTATCACTCTGGAATAAGGTGCGCTGTGAGAGCCACTGCAACGCTGCGCAGGCGACGGCATCTGCGGCAGCCAATCCTCATTGCTGACGCTGCGGGTTAAGAATAATTCAGGTTAAGCGGTCTATCGGTGCTGTAATATATGCTGACTGGTTGATACGGGAACTGCTAGCGACAAACAATGATCGGCGGAGCGATCCACGACAAAGCGCAATGATCGGCGGAGCGATTTACGGCCAATGCGTGAAGGGCTACAAAATGCTTGACTAGGTAGCTTGGAAGGGGTATTCTCGCACAGGATTATAAAGTCGCTTCATAGAGAGTTTACCATGTTTCGACCCGACTCGCTCCGATCTTTTCTCGTGCTAGCCCTTGTTGTTCTGGCGGCTTTTAGCTGCCGATTGAGCACTCAGCACTTGAGCCGCAACTTGCTGGCCGGTGAGCCCACTGGGCAGCTCGCCGCATTCGCCAAGAGCAGAACCTGGTCGGACGCTACAGGCAAATTCAAAATCGAGGGCCAGCTCAAGTCCGCCTCGGCCAAAGAGATCCAACTGACCCAGGCGAACGGCAAGACGGTAAGGATAGCCATCGAAAAGCTGAGCGCTACTGACCAGCAATTTGTGCAGCTATTCCTCGAAACGGAACAAACGCTAAATAAGGGAAGTGGCGTTCCTGAAAACCCGTTCGAGACGGTCGGCGAGGTGGACACGAGCAGCGCGAGTTCATCGCCCGCCGGCAGCCCAGGGACGAGCAGTCCTGCAATGAGCAGTCCCGCAACGAGCGTAGACTCGTCGACAGGCTTAGACTTCGCAATGCGACAGCCGATAGTCAAAGGTGCCAAGCAGATCCAAGCCAAGCTGGACAAGCCGTTTTGGTCTGTCACTCCCCCGCGGGGTTTTCCCGAAGTCCAATTCGAAAATGCGGCGATCCAAGCCGAGCTCGCTAAACCGTTCTTTGCCAAAATGCGTGTGCTCAGCGCGGGCAAGGCTGGTATCAGCGTGCTGGGTGCCTATCAACAAGGTCGCTCGCAAGGGGACAATTACAGTCGCTTCGTCTTGGTGCGAGCCCACGATGGCTTTGCATCGGACGTGCTGGAGTTGAAAGCAGCCTGGAAGCTGATGGCCATTAGCGCCGATGGCATGCGCGTGGCAGTGGTGCGAGTTGAAGGTTGGGACAAGGGAAACGATGTGGGGGTATTTCGCGTTACCCCAACGGGACTCATTCCCGAATTTCAGTTTACCGCCGGTGGTGGTGCCTGGGATGAACTGCACTATGTAGGCTTTGCGGCCGGCAATCGACTGGTCACCATCAGCCAAAAGCATACGCTGACTGTTTGGGACTTAGCCAACGAGAAAGGCCCTAAGGCAATCTTCCAGGGCAATAGTGGCGGTTCACTCAACGCCGTCCTCAGCCCGGCGGGTGAGCTCATGGCATTGCCAGCGGGCACATCCATCGCGGTGATCGATATGCTGAGCGCCAAAGTGGTCGGCTTGATTGCTCGCGAGACGAAGGCATCGCAGATTTCCTTCTCGCAAGATGGCTCGCTGCTAGCCGCCTTCGAGCCCTTTGAAATTGCGCTTTACAACATGAGCGATGGGACGCGGCTACGAACGGTAGCGGTCTCCGAGCATCGAGAAGATGCGCCGCTGAACTGGGTCGGCAAGCACCTGCTGGTAGGGTCTGTGGTCTACGACGTTGATCGCGGGCTGCCACTGTGGACCTACGAGGGCGAGCCTGCCAGTCGCGCTACGGTGGGGTCGTATTTGGTCTGCGGATTTGGCGGCGAGAAGTCGAGCAGTCTGACCATTCAGCGAGTTCCCCACGCTGCCGCACTGGCCCAAGCCGCCAAGATTGATCCGGCGAACATCTATGCGATACGTCCCGGTGACGCCGTGATGGTCGACTATCATTTCAATACGACACCCGCCGACGCGCAAGCGGAAATTCGGCGCGTGGTCGAAGCCAAGATCAACCAACTGGGATGGAAGCTCTCCAGCGATGCGCCCAATACGCTATTGGTCGAAATGGAGCAGGGACCGCCGGACACAGCCGAGTACTATTCGCGCAGGGGGGCTGGTCCGCTTCTACCATCTCCCATGTTTGGTCCTCCACCCTCTGGACCGAAGGAGACGGTGAGCTTCACGCCTTGGAAGCACAGGGTCACCATCACGGCCGGCGGGTCGCAGGTGTACCAAGCCGCGCATGTGCGGAACGCGCCCGATGGATTGCAAACCAACGACGGTGAGTCACCCCAAGCCGCAGTGACCAAGTTCTGTCAGCCCGCGCCCAGCTACTTCGAGCATCTTCCCATCCCGCCGCATCTTCTTAAGTCTGAATTTCAAGGTGGCCTTGGCAAATCCAAGTTGGCTGCAAGTGGCTTGCAGTAGCCACACTGCAAACTCAAACTATTGGCGGGCGCAATCGAGAGCGATCCGCAAACTGAAAAGATTGCGTCCAGCATGGCACCTCTGGCCGCGATAACCAAGCATGTGCACCCTGGGCTACAGGAAAAGCTGGTGACGACAAGCTGAGCTCGATACGAGCTTCAGAGATGCAAATCTGACACCTGTGCTAAAATCGACTATGATATTGTTAACCTGGGTTGCTTGGCTTCACTGGAGAGATGCTGCAATCTCGGACCACGCGAACACTTCCATCCCGCTGGCCCAGTCGGTGCCACACGAAGCGCGTACGCCTAGATGGTATTGCGGAATAATATGGCTAACAAGGCACTGATTTTAGTTGTTGATGATAGTCCGACCCAGGCACATTGTATTCGCGCGTTGCTGGAAGGCCATTTCGATGTGACCACGGCCGCCAACGGGAGGCTGGCTTTGGAAGCGATCCGCGAGAAGCTTCCGGATCTAGTGGTCACGGATTTGCAAATGCCGGAAATGGATGGCTTAGCTCTGGTCGATGCCCTGAGAGAGGAGTATGCAACTCTCCCGATTATTCTGACCACCGGCCAAGGGAGCGAAGATATTGCGTCACAGGCTCTCCAGCGAGGTGCGTCCAGCTACGTCCCCAAACGCCACCTGAGCGAGTGGCTCCTACCGACCGTTACGCGATTTCTGTCGATGCTTTCGGCCGGACGACAGGTTACATCCAAACCGTCCATGGTTGACTCGATCTGTCTCAGATTAAAGCTCGACAACGACGATAGTCGCGTTCCCGATGCCATTGCCCGTCTAGAACAATCGCTCGACGAGCTGGAGTTGCTCGATGACCGCAAACAAATGCAGATTGCGACCGCCTTGGATGAAGCATTGCTGAATGCGATTATCCATGGCAATTTGGAAATCTCATCCGAGCTGCGACATGCGGACGACGGCATTCATTATCAACAGGAAGTACAGCAACGCAGACGTGTCGAGCCCTATCGGCAACGCCAAGTCGTTATCGAGCTGGTAGCCGATCGTCATCAAGCGACGTTTACGATTCGCGACGAAGGTCCTGGTTTTGATTTTCGCTCTTTGCCTGATCCAACGGACTTCAGCAACTTGGATAAATGTGGCGGCCGCGGTTTGTTGTTGATCAATGCATTTATGGACGAAGTGCGCCACAACCAGATCGGCAACGAAATTACCATGATCAAGCGAAAGTCAGCATCCCCCTAAGCTCTGGGGCAAGCTCTGGGGCCACAGCACTTTGATCAAGCTCTGGGGCCGCAGCACTTTGATAGGTGGTGCCATCCACAAAGCTCTGGGGCCACGGGGCAAGCTCTGGGGCCACAGCACTTTGATAGGTGGTGCCATCCACCAATTTTCGTAAAATCCTTTCCCCCCCAACAACGTGCTGTGGCCCCGTGGCCGGTGCCCCGTGGCCGGTCACAACGTGCTATGGCCGGTCACTGCTGCCTGTAGCGCATGTCTCCTATCTGACGAGTCATGGTGATCTGTCCGCTGTCAGGGAC
>CAKQNH010000179.1 GCA_934255105.1 uncultured Pirellulaceae bacterium | reverse complement strand
CTTGCCGTCTGCGACTGCGGCGGCAGCAGCCTTCCAATTGACGATCGCACCCAGGTCGCGGTCGAGCTGCGAAGCGCCGACTTCAAGCGTCTCGTGGGCCATTTCGGTGTTGTAGGAAGTGAAGAACACCAAGCCGCTGCTCGGCCCCTTGCCGGTCGAGCAGAGGTCGAAATTGAAGGGGGGCATCAGGATTTGGAAACCGACGCTCATCTCTCCCGACTCGGGATCAACTTTCAGCGCCGTGACCATGCCGTTGTAATCGCGTTCGTAGTTCTCCAGATCCGAGACCGTCCCCTTGGGCAGCGGGGTGGAAAAGCGAGTGGACACGAACAGGTATTCAGTGTTTTCCGTCACAAACGACGAAGCGTGACTGCCGCTGGAGTTCGGAAGCGGGCCGATAACCTGCTTGGTTTTGAAATCGCGCAGGTCAATTCGAGCGACGCGGTTGTTGGCATTGTCATTGACGAACAGCCAACGACCGTCGTACATGCTGTCGGTCTGCGAAAGTGCGGGGTGGTGGACATCTCCCCACGTGTAATCTCCTAGCAGCTTCTTGGACTCGACATCAAACCCGTAGCCCGTACCCGGCGAGGGTGCGAACACAGGAATGGTGATGATGTGCCGCATCGACGGCAAGCCGGCTACGAAGACTTGGCCCGAATGCCCGCCCGAGTAGAACAGATAGTATTCATCCTTTTCGCCCGGTGCCACGTAGGTGGCCTCTGCGGCCGACGCGCGATCGGCAGCGCTCATCCCCGTTTCTCCAGCCTTTCGACCGCAGCCGGAAAGGCTCAAGCTCAGTGCGGCTAGGCAAGCGAGCCCGGCGAATTGTTTGTTAAAGTGTTTCATGTCAGTTCCTGATTAAAGTTTTTTATTTCTATTCGGCGATTTTCAAAACACCCGTCATGCCGGCAGCAAGGTGGCCTGGGAAGGCGCAAATGTATTCATACGACCCCTCCTTCTGCGGCGCGGTAAAGGTGATCGTTTCGCTCTCGCCCGGCCCTAGCGTTTCGGTGGCGGCGATTACATAACGCTTCTGGGATGGAGCGATGTAGTTAGTGCTGGCTGCGGTCATTCCCGCTTCAACGAACGTTTTTGCATTGGTGCCAGGCTCCAGTAGAACCCAGTTGTGCCCCATCGATTGCTTCGGCATCGACCCTACGTTCTTGAATGTCAGCTCGATTTTCTGAAGCGGTTTCGCCGCGAGCTCATTGATATCGAACTTCATCTTGTCGTTCCCCGTGACCTCGAATACCTGCGTGGGGATGTCCTCGCGCGCAGGCAGCGGTTTGGCTTTTCCGCAACCTGTCAAAGACAACGCGCCGAGCAGGGCTGCGAACCCGAGTCCAACAACAATCTGCTTGTATTTCACCGTTTTCATTCCTCTGTAGCTTTAGTGAGTGGAGGTATCGACTTGTTAATTGCTGACAAAACTTCTTTTGGTTCCCATCCGCTGCCTCGCCAAATTTTATTGACGATGCCGTCGGAACCGATCCACGCGGTGCACAGCCCGTGATTGATCGTTCCGCCGGATGTTTCGGTGTAAACGGAAAACGCATGCGTTAACCGATCGGTCTGTTCTTGAGTCCCCACCCCAAATCGCCACAACTCTCCATCGCTGTGCGAAAAGTGATCCGCATACTCTTTCAATACGGCAGGCGTGTCGAATTCGGGATCGATCGTAATGCTCAATAACTTGACCTGCGACTTCAGATTCGGATCTTCAAGCACAGCTTTCTCCAACTCCGCGAACTGCCCAGATATTTTCGGGCAAAAATCCGGCAGCGGGCAGCGAGTGAAAATAAACGTCACGACCACATCCTTGCCGGCGAACGTCTGAGGAGTCATCTCCTCCCCGCGTTGGTCGAGCAGCCGAAAATCTGGCATCAGGTCTCCCTCACTCAGACGCGGCGATTGCGCGGCCGCCGAAGTCGACGGCGCCCCCTCCGCACGCGGCCTCTTTTTAGCAAGCTGGAGAGTTGCAGCATCTGTGGGAGCAATCTGACGAATCCAAGAGGATGTACCTTTGACAACCAAATCAAAGGCGATCGCCTCGTCGTTCTTCAATTGGCCAAACAGCCCCTCATCGCGGACGTTGAATAGCATCGTCATAGCGGGCATGTAGCCTGGGACATCCTCGTGCTCGATAACTACACTCGCATCTTCCTGGCGGACTTCCCGCACGATTCCACGCATCGGGTAAACCGTTTCGCCGGTCGGCACGACGGACTCACTCTGCGAGCAACCGCCCAGTACCAATAGCAGAGCCGCAGCCACAATCCCCGGTACTCTCAGTCCATCCCCACAACAAATCATTTGAAATGCAGTCCTTTTGATCTTGCAGCTTTGCAGCCCAAATTTTAGCCCGATTGCGATAGGGGCTCCATGATATAGCGCACTTAACACCCCACACCCCTAGCAAGAAATAAAGCCCTGTTATTCTTTAATTCGACCGTAACAAAAGAGCCCGCAGGCTAGTGCGGCGGGCCGACCAAGCGTCGCTCACCGATACACCGTCAATGTGAGCTGATATTGTACAGTGCGGAAAAGGCGCAGAGTAGTCACTGCGACAATTTACCGCGCAGGCCAGTGCTTCCGTTTACCTGCGTACAATACAAACCATTGGGAATGACATTCGTTGACTGTGGAAATTCTCAGTATTCCTTCGACCAGGAAATTTCGACCGGCAAGTTCATGCGCTGCGCATCATCGATTGGTTCGAGCGATCGGAAGCCGGTCCCCAAGCGTAAAACTTTCCTGCCTTCCAACCTGCACCACGCTGTAACCAAACATGCTCGAGCGATCCTATCATCACTGCCCAGATGGTATAATGCACAATTGTGGCTCTGCGCAACTGCAACATGAGCTCGCGACGGGCGAACTCCAACGCGAGTTTGCCGTCGTGCAGCGACGCTGGCTAATGCCTATACCCTCGGAGTCAATCATGGCCTCTGCTGCGAGAACTCGCATGACTTCTCAAGAATACCTGGCGCAAGAGCGCAAGGCGGAATTCCGAAGCGAGTTTTATTGCGGGGAGACATTCGCCATGGCCGGTGCCAGTAGGTCTCACAACTTGATCTGCACCAATCTCCGGCCGGAGTTGCAGTAAGCAATGGAAAGTTACAGCAAAGAGCATCGATATGAACACAGCGACTGAAGTCGAAAAAACGATTCCCAGCTTGGGGCCTGGTGCAGCGGGTACGCGACTGTCGCCCGAAGAGTTCGATCAGGGGGATTTCGTTGAAGGCTGGCGGTACGAGTTAATCGACGGAGTATTGGTCGTGAATCCAGCACCCTTGCCGCAAGAGCTCGGCCCCAACGAACGACTTGGGCATTGGCTACTGCAATATCAAGAGCTTCACCCGCAAGGTAGTGCGCTTGTGGATACGCTTCCAGAGCACGACATCATCGTCAACGATCAACGGCGGCGAGCCGATCGGGCGATCTGGATTGGCGTAAGCCAGCCACTCGACTTTACGCAGACACCAACTATCGCGGTCGAATTCGTGTCGCAAGGCAAACGCAATTGGCTTCGCGACTACGAACAAAAGAGGGACGAGTATGCCGCGATCGGGATCAAGGAATACTGGGTATTCAATCGTTTTAATCGATCGCTGACTGTTTTCGCAGCCGGCCAAGCGGCGCAAGTGCTCAACGAGCAGGCGGTCTATCGCACGCCGCTGCTGCCTGGATTTGAGCTGCCGATGGCAAAGCTATTGGCCGTGGCCGATCGGTATGCGGGAATGTAATATGCGTCGGACCAAGTATCAACTGTCGCGGATCTGAGTAGCCGAAGTCGCCAGACTTTGGATAAACCACATGAAGGCAAATGCAAATGATCGAGGTTAAATACACGGGTGACGCCCTTTGGCAAAGGATTGAGAACGCGGTGGAAATCGTCAAAGAGAGGATGCGCAGAGTCGTCAAGGCTCTGAACGAGGCCGAGATTCCCTATGCAATCATCGGCGGCAATGCGGTGCAGCACTGGGTGGCCCAAGTTGATGAGTCCGTGGTTCGCGCCACGCGCGACGTGGATATCATCCTCAACGAATCCGATGTCCCAGCCGCTACAGAAGCACTGTCGAAGGTTGGATTCATCTATCGACGTGCTGCGGGCGTGTCGATGTTCCTGGACGGACCTAATGCGAAAGCGCGCGATGCGGTGCATGTGATCTTCGCGGGCAAGAAGGTGCGAGAAGAATACCCCGAGCCGGTTCCAAACATCGACGAATACGCCTTGATCGAAGACGCGCGGACGCTCCCGTTAGACAAGCTCGTCAAAATGAAGCTGACGTCATTTCGCGACAAGGATCGCGTTCACGTTCGAGATATGATTTCGATTGACATCATCGATGAGAGCTGGTTGGGGAAGTATGACGAACCCATTCGCTCGCGGTTAAAAGAACTGCTCGACGACCCTGACGGATAGCGATAACTTCCTGTTGACGCATGTCAACAGTCGACTATCATTCTAAATGAGAGCCGAATATGGCACATAGGCCACGACACCAGGACAAGCATATCGAAGCGGTCTTGGCATACGCCGAGTCATTGGGGTGGCGAGTGGAGAAGTCGTCAGGTTCGGCGCATTGCTGGGGACGGATGTACTGTCCGCAAAATACCCGTGCTGGCTGCAAGGTGTCGAACTATTCGACCCCCAAAAATGCACAAAACCACGCGCGCCATCTAAGGGCTGAGATTGACGTTTGCGATCATCGTTAATGGACAACCACCGATGTCGGAATTTGATTTCACTCTTATTTTGGGCGGGATTAACGATTTCACCGACGAGCAGGTAGACCGCCTGTTCGAGTCAGGGTGCGATGATGCTACCGTTTCGCAGCGGTATGGCCGCGTATATGCCACCTTCTCCCGAGAAGCTGAATCGATGGTCTGCGCGATTGTCAGTGCGATACGGGATATTAACAAAGCCGATATTGGAGCCAACGTCCTGAGGGTAGATACGTGCAATCTGGTGACTCAAGCGGAGGTAGCACGTCGACTCTCACGCAGTCGGCAGAACATTGAGCAATACGTTAGCGGTCGTCGCGGTCCCGGTGGATTTCCAGCGCCAGCGTGCAATATCACTGAAGGTCAACCGCTTTACTACTGGTGCGAAGTTGCCTATTGGGCTTATCAGAACAAACTATTGAGCCGACAGGGCAATAAGGAAGCGCAGGAGATCGCTACCCTCAACACGATACTGGAATTGCAGCATCAAAAGGCCATTGCACCTGAATCGACTGCAAACATCATAGAGCAACTCCGGACGAGTTCTGAAGTTGGCAGCTAACCCCTCCGTGCGTCGGGCTCTGGACTAGCTCCCACAGGGCCACAGCGACCTGAGAAAACGACGTTTTCCCAATCTTGGGTTTAATCAGCGGAGAGGACAGGATTCGAACCTGCGGACCAGTTTTACCCAGTCGCATCATTAGCAATGATGTGCTTTCGACCACTCAGCCACCTCTCCAGATGGTTAAATCGACCGCTGGCAACTGCGGATAGTTGACCGGCGGCGTCGAATTGCGGTAGCGAGCTACAAAGCTCCCTTGCCACGGCCTATATATAACCCATTCTGGCCGATTCTTGCAACATGGGACCAGAGATTTTCTTTCTCCAGTTCGTTTCTGGCTCCAGTCCCCCTGCTCGGCTGCGGTTTCCAGGTAGGATAATAGTGACACTCGTCCCACAGGCTGGGTTCGCACTAGCGTGAATCGGTTCGCGCAGACCTAGCCCGACGACACTTCTGACCGCTGTCTAGGATGGAATATGAGCCCTTCGCTCTGCCTGCTCCCGTTGTTGCTGTGGGCCGCCGTTGCACAAACTGAAGTCGCCACTACCGATCAAGCTCCCTACTCTGCCCACGTGTTGAGCATTTCCGCCGCAGGGGTGGAGCTGGAGAGCGGCGGCAAGCCCGCTGTCATCCCGCTCGATAAACTGCGCCGCTTGAGCTTTGCCAAACCGGTTGCCGGCCAAAGCACCAGTGGCCACAGCAATGCGGCTCAACAAGTTACCCTCCGCGACGGTAGCCAATTTCGCTATCAGACGTTTTCATTGGCTGGCGGGAACGCGAGTTTCGAATTGGAGTCGGACTCGGCGCTCAAGCTGCCGGCCGCAGCGGTGGAGCACGTGCAACTGCAGCAGCTCACGCCCCCGCAGTGGACGCAGTGGCAAGCTATCGTCCAGTCCCGCGCAACGGCAGACCGGTTGGTCCTGATTCGCTCAGCAGATGCACTGGAAAAGCTGGAAGGGATCGTGTCGGCGGTCGATGCCGATGCCGTGAGTTTCGACTTCAGTGGCCAAGTCATCGATGCGCCGCTGGCCAAGCTGGCCGGATTGTGCCTGTTTTCGGCCTCGCCTGCGAACAGCGATGGGAGCGAGGGTGCGAGGGCGAAGCTGAGTGCAATCGTCCATGACCGTAGCGGAAATCGCTGGATGGCCGCCGCTATAGCCCTACCGAAAAACAGCCAGCGCGTTGAGCTTCAGTTGATGTCAGGGGCGACGGTTGCTCTACCTCTGGAGCAGATGTCTGAGATCGATTTTTCTTCGGGCAGCACGCAGTACCTGGCCGATATGCAGCCACTTGCTCGCAGCTCTAAGAACAGCGCAGCGGGGAGCGGCGAGTCAACCAGCGGAACTCTGCCACTGGGACTGACCGTGGCAGGGGCAGATAATCTGTTCGGCGCTCGCTCGCGCAGTGTGCGAGAATTGGGGCGGGTGACAATGGGGCCCAGCCTGGAGTTCATCGGCAGCGGTTCGATCACCTATCGCATCCCCGAAGGCTTTACGCGACTGCGCGGTGAAGTGGAATTGGCACCGTCGGGCAATCGCTTTACGCCATGCCAAGTCAGCGTGCTACTAGAGAACGAAGTGATCTGGCAAGAGCGACTGAGTGAAACGGGCCGGCGTTGGACGGTCGACGTGCCGGTCGTGGCCGACGGCAGACTGAGGATTGAAGTTTCTACCGACGCCCAAACGGCGGTCGGCGATATCGTGCTGTGGCATGAACTGCGGCTGGAAAAATAACTGGCGTGTCAGAGCTCTTCCCTCTTCGGGCTTTGGGCTGCTGCTGGCTGGGAAGCCGACGAGGCGAGCCTGTCATTTGCTTTCGCGAATACTAATTACCAAAACTTACGCTCCTGCCGGGCAAGCCGGCGAGGGGACGGAAGAAAAACAAACCGAAACGTGGGACGAATATGATTCACAGGCAGGATGAGCTACCACGGTTTTCCGTAGCGGAAGTCGCCAAGACTTTCGGATGTTATGCGCCGCCAATCCAAGGTCTGAGCAGCTTCAGCTACAAGGAACGGGTCCAAAGTCTTGGCAGCTTCGCCTACAAAGTGCTGCTGGCCGTCATACTGAGCGCGTCATCAATCTGTAGCGCAGGCGAAGCAACACAGGCTGAAGTCGCACCGCAAGTCCTCAAGGCTCAGACGCAGAGGGTGGCTGTGATGGCCCGTGCAGCCGAAGCCACGGTGGCGATCTTTGGTCTGGACGGCGGCGGTGGAGGAAGTGGCGTTATCGTTTCTCCCGACGGCTATGCTCTAACCAATTACCACGTCTCGAGCGCGTGTGGCGACCACATGCGCTGCGGTTTGAGCGATGGACGGGTCTACGATGCGGTCATCGTAGGCGTGGATGCAACCGGCGATGTGTCGCTAATTCAATTGTTGGGACGCGACGACTTCCCGACCGCCCCGTTGGCCGATAGCGACGAGGTTCGCGTGGGGCAATGGTGCTTTTCAGCGGGTAACCCATTCGTCTTGGCTACCAACCTGCAGCCCTCGATCAGCTTGGGACTCGTCAGCGGTGTGGGGCGGTATCAATATCCGGCCGGCACGCTGCTGGAATACGCAGACTGCATTCAAACCGATGCAGCGGTCAATCCGGGCAATTCGGGCGGTCCACTGTTTAACATGCAGGGCGAAGTGATTGGCATCAATGGACGCTGTTCGTTTGAAAAGCGAGGCCGCGTCAACGTGGGCGTGGGCTACGCCATCAGTGCCAATCAAATTAAGAAGTTTTTGGGAATGCTCAAAAGTGGCCGCTTGATCGACCACGCGACTTTGGGGGCCACCGTTTCGACCGACGCCTCGGGGCGAGTACTGGTGAGCAACATTCTCAAT
>CAKQNH010000178.1 GCA_934255105.1 uncultured Pirellulaceae bacterium | reverse complement strand
GGCTATTAACTCTGCATCAGCTCTCCCCGCTCGTTCCTCGCGTCCCTCCCGCTTGCAGGAGGAACCTAGCGGGATTTGAATTGGAGCTGGTATTTACCTTGACTCTCTTATACCGCCGAGGCCGCAACCGGTCATGATTTCGCTTCGCCTACTGCTTTTGGTGCTGATTACCCTGGGCTGCCGGGAGTTGACCGAGGGAGACGCGGAGATCGCTCCGCTGCTAGCCAGCCTGGCTGCTCTGGGCGTTTCGCTGGGCTTTGGGTTGCTGTTTAAAGCTTCGGCCGTGCATGTATTGGCGGGCAGCCGACTGCCGCCGGAATGGGCGTGTTGGGAGAGGTGTGGGCGTGCGCGGCAGTATGTAGAACGAGGCTGGGTTGCTGTCTTACCTTTGGCATTATTGGCTACGGGCTGGGGAGCGGCGCTCAATGGATTGGAACAACAAGGTCTGCCTCAAGCTATTGCACTGCTGGGGTGGTTCCTGCCGAGCCTGTTCTTAATCGCATTGCTCGAGTTGACCGCAGCGCAGATCGACGAATTGTTTCATCATCGCAGTGAACCGGCAGATACCTCGATAGGCCCTTCGTTGGGCACAGCGGGTTTTTCGTCCGGCACCTCCACGGGCGAATCGGCAGGCGAGTCGGAACAGGCTGGTTCGTCGTGGAGGAGAGAGTGGCTGCTGCGCCTGCGTCTGGGAGATATGGCCAGCTTGGTGACTTGTATCGCGCCCGTGTTAATGATCGCTATGCTGACCGACATGGTCCACTACTTTGCATATGACCTGTGGGTAACTCGTTTGGTCGTAGCGGCTACGCTAGCGGCTTTGGTCAGTGTGGTGCTGTTTCTGCCCGTATGGCTTGGGCGGTGGATGGGGGTGGTAAACCTGCCCCCAGGAGAATTGCGCCAGCGCATCGCGGCGCAGACGTTGGGGCTGAAGGTTCGTGGCGTGCGCCCCATGCTTTTGCCTAGTCGCGGTCGCTGGCCGGGAGCTGCCATCGTAGGCTGGTTCCCCCGCTTTCGGCAACTGTGGCTGGGAGACGCCTTGATCGATCGCCTGTCACCCAGGCAGCTCGACATGGTAGTGATGCACGAATTGGCACACGTCACTCGGCGACATTTCCTGTGGAGAGTCTTCCCCGTCGTCTGGGCCGCAGGGATCGTCGGATTGTTCGGCGCATTTTGGCCCAGCGATCCAGCTTGGGCGGCTACAGGTACGATTGTGTCCAGCGTCGTAGCCAGCGTGGTTATGCTGTTTGGTCTGGGAGCGATGGCCCACACCTGCGAGTTGGACGCGGATCGATCCGCCTGCACACTTGCGAGCCAGGTTTGCCCATGGGCTCAGTCCGAATGTGCTGCCGAACGTGCCAGTCCAGCTCAAGAACTGAGCGATGCGCTGATTTGTTTATTGGGCGGAAGTTCGTCGGCAGCGGATGCGACTTGGCTGCATCCAAATCTCGAACAACGCTTGCAAAATCTATCGCAGCGGCTGACTTAGCTGGGTAATCAATGTATGCGGCGTGGCTCGGTCGCTCAGCGGCCTGTCCTCTGGAGCCGCCAATAATGAGCGAATGTCATGGAAACGGTACGTTCGTTGCATGTGTTATCGACCTATTAAGCGGCGCGACCCTTTCGTCAAACCGACGATCTGGGCTAAAGAAACCATTCGGCGGGCCGCCGGTGCCATTGGACGTTATTAGCGCGCTATTGTTATGAAGTCGCGCACCGTTTCATCGTCATCGATATGCGTGGTCTAGCAGGCAACCGAAGGGCAAGTCATGGAAAGCGCAACCGATCAAACACAGGCTTCGCACGAGTTGCGGCAGCGAGTCGATTCAGCCATTAAGGGGAATCCCCACCTGACTCGACATCGAGTCTTCTGCCAAGAAGAGTCTGGTATCGTCGTTCTTCACGGTCGGGTTGGGTCTTTTTTTCAAAAGCAGATGGCCCAGGAGACACTCAAGCGTTTGGACGGCGTGGAGAGAGTGATCAACGAACTACAGGTCGATTGGATGGCTACGGCCAATCCTCGCTGATTTCCCTTGGCCGGTGCTCCTGGCCCTCCTGGCTGTTTTCTTCCCGTTGATTTGTCCGCGTTGATTTGTCCGCGCTGAAGTTTTGCTGCTCGATCGGCATCTTGGGTATGACTCGCTGGGGGTGGGACCCTTGGAAATATGGGCGAAATCGCCTACGATCTGCATTGACCCAGTCAGCTTCACCCGTTGAGAGCTGACGCTCTATTCTCAGATCACCGCTTACGTCCGCCACTACCGGACACAAAGGAGCCTTGCCCATGTCACGCTCAGGCATCATTACCTTCAAGGGATCTCCCATGACTCTTCAGGGGAGTGAGTTGAAAGTCGGCCAGCCCGCACCTGCGTTCACACTGCACTACTTCGCAGATGGACTCAAGACGCTGACCAACGCGGATCTCAAGGGAAAGCCGACGATCGTTTCGATCGTCCCCAGTTTGGACACCGGCGTGTGCCAAATCCAGACCAAACGGTTCAGCAAGGAACTGGCCAGCTTGGGGGATGACGTAAACTCGGTCACGGTCAGCCGCGACCTGCCATTTGCCCAGAATCGTTTCTGCGGTGCCGAAGATGTCAAGAACATGAAGCTCGGCAGCGACTACCAGTCGGGCGAGTTTGGCAAGTCTTGGGGTGTGATGATCGATGAGCTGAAGCTGCTTGCACGCGCGGTGTATGTGCTCGATAGTCAAGGCAACGTGGTTTACGCTGAAATCGTGCCTGAAGTAACTTCTGAGCCTGACTATTCCGCCGCACTGGCCGCGTTGAAGGCCGCCAAGTAAGTAGAACGTTGAGCGTCGTAAGAAGGATAACTGTCGTAGCCGAAGTCGCCAGACTTTGGAAGCCACTGGGTTAACAAAAGTCTGGTGGCACTGGTGGATTTGGCGACCCGCATGCGCGACATTTATATTTGGGGCGATGCATTGCAGTACCCAGTCCAGGAATAGCCATGCGCATCTATGTCGGCAATCTGTCATACCGCTCCTCGGAGCAGGATGTCCACAAGGCCTTCACGGCGTTTGGTGAGGTAGCTCGGACTCAGTTGGCCATCGATCCGGCAACGGGTCGGTCGGCTGGTTTTGCCTATGTGGAAATGCCTAACGAGGAAGAGGCTCAGACGGCTATCGCTCGTTTGAATGGCAAAGAGATAAGCAGCCGCGTGGTGACTGTCAGCTTGGCGACGGTGGAGGAACCTGCCGCTCGACCCGAGCGAGACCGCTTCGAGCGCCCTCCGCGTCCCGGACGCTTCGCACGCGATGGGGCCGACTCCAGACGCTCCGCTCCAGGTTCTTCGAGTAGCAGAGCTTCGGGTAGCAGAGCTTCGGGTAGCAGAGCTTCGGGTAGCAGAGCTTCGGGTAGCAAGTACTCGGGTAGCAGGCCACCATCTTCGGGCGAGCATCCGCGCAGCGGTGGGGCTGCGCGCGGTAGGGAGTCGGCGCGGGGTGGAGAGCAGTCGCGCAGTGGTGGACGGGATGGAGTAGGGCAACGTGGGCCGGCAGACCGTCGACCGCGCAGCCAAGAGACTCCACGCGGGGATCAAGGCCGCAGCGAGCGGCCACGCAGCGCGCATGCCCGCAGCGAGCCGTCTCGTGGTGATCATCCGCGTCGTGAACAATCTCGTGGCGGGGATCGTCCTGCCAGCGTGTGGGACCAGCGCCGGCGCAGTGAGCCGCCAATCAGGCAGCGACGCGACAGTGAATCGAGTCCTAGAGAAGAATCGAGTCCTAGAGAAGATTTGCCCAAGGATCTACCAAAAGATCTTTCTAGCGCTAGAACATCTGGAGCCCAGCGGCCAGCGATCCCACCTGAGCCGCCCCCACCTGAACCGCCAGTCGTCGATAACCCCTGGACTCGCCGCCGCCCCAAGTCGCCGTAGCATTACCAGCCCGACGCGCCAGCGAGGCAGACCCTACCAGCCCGACGTGCAAGTTTTGAAGTTGCGCAATTTGACGTGCTTGGTTTCTTAGGCCAACGGCCTTTCTCAATATAGCCTGGGGCGTCGCCCCAGGAAGTTGGGAGATACGACGTGTTTTGGCCAATGGCCATGTTCCATGGGTGAGCTCGGATTGACTATGGCCGTTGGCCAGAACGGTTTGTGTGGGTTTCCGTTCCAGGGGCGATGCCCCTGGCTATGATAAATATGGCCGTTGGACAACCGATGCTTGCGCGTCGGGCTGGTATAATCAGCGTCCAGGGCGCCGGTAACCCTTGGCTTCCAGGGCTTGATAGACCTCTTCGAGCGTCTTTTCGCCAAAATTCGAAATGCTCAGCAATTCCTTTGGCGTGCTCTTGAGCAGGTCTCGCACCGTGAAAATGCCCTTCTCCTCCAGGCAATTGGTTGTCCGAACGGCCAAGCCAATTTCTGCGGTGCTCAGGTCGAGCTGCTCGCGCAAGTGACGAGCTTTCTCTTCGGCCTGACTGATGGGAATACGTGTGACTGCCATGCTCGGTTCCTTCCTAAAATGCTTACCCTACGTCCTGAGTCTTCGGAGCGTTCCGAAGTTCGTGGACAAAGAGTATAACGTAAGCAGGACGGGGCTCAACAACGCTGAGCGCCACTTTTTTCAAGAGCGAATTGCTAGCAAGGGAATATGATGCCATCGCCACTGCTCGACGGACTGAATCCATCGCAGATCGCCGCAGCAACTCATATCGACGGGCCGCTGTTGATGTTGGCCGGACCGGGCAGCGGTAAGACGCGAGTCATCACCCACCGCATCGCGCACATGATCGAGACGGGGATTGAGCCCAGTCAGATCGTCGCTTTGACGTTTACCAACAAAGCGGCGGGCGAAATGCGCAGTCGCCTCGAGCGCATCGTGGGCCCCAACGACGTGTGGCTCGGCACCTTTCATAGCTTCTGCGTGCGCTTGCTGCGGCGCTATGCGCGATTGGTGGGGCTCAAAGAGAACTTCAGCATCTACGATACCGACGATGCCAAAGCCGCACTGCTGATGGCGGTCAGCGAATCGGACTTCGAACTGTCGCATACCACGCCGGGCAAATTGGCCAGTCGCATCAGCTACTTCAAGAATCGCTTGGTCACGCCAGAGATCCTGCAGGGCGAAGCGTTTTCCAGCAATGATCATAATGTTGCTCAAGTCTATCCGCACTATCAACAAGTGTTGCTGCGCAATAGTGCTGTCGACTTCGACGATATCCTGATGCACGTGGCCACGCTGCTGCGCTCGCACCCAGAATTGCGTCAGATGCTCGACGCCCGCTTCCGCTATGTCATGGTCGACGAGTATCAAGATACGAACTTGGCGCAGTACGTGATTGTGCGCAATCTGTCGGTCGATCATCCGAATTTGGCGGCGACGGGAGATCCTGACCAGTCGATCTATGGCTGGCGCGGCGCCAACTTGGATAATATCACGTATCTGGAACGCGACTTCCCCAATCTGCGAGTGCTGCGTTTAGAAGAGAATTACCGCAGCACGCCTGAGATTCTCTCGGTGGCTGATTGTCTGATTCAGCACAATACTTACCGCAAGGAAAAAGTGCTGCTGCCGTTGCGGTCGACGGGGCGACCCGTGCGTCTACACATCTATCCGACTGCGCGGATGGAAGCGGAGCACATCGCCGATCAAATCGCGGCCATGGCAAATGAGGGGGAATACCAATTCAGCGACTTTGGTGTTCTGTACCGGACCAATGCCAATTCGCGATTGATCGAGCAGGCGTTGGCTCGTCGGCAGATCCCATTCCAATTGATCGGCGGCTTCCGTTTCTATGCGCGGAAAGAGGTCAAGGACTTGGTGGCCTACTTGCTACTGATCAACAATCCTGAAGACGACGTGGCCCTGCAGCGGACGATCAATACGCCTGCGCGCGGGATTGGCAAGCAGACCGTCGATAAACTCGCCAGCATGGCTCGCGCCCAGGGGACATCGATGCTCGAAGCGGCGCGACACGCCGTCGCGCACAAAACGCTCAGCAAGCGGGCGGTGTCGGCCATCGCTGGCTTTGTGAAGATCTATGACCAGGTCTGCAGCCTCGTGCATGGACCGCTGGTGGATCTGCTGCAAACCACTATTGAATTGACTCACTTTCGCGAACATATCCACAAGCAGCGGCGCGGCGACGAGAGCGAATCGGACTCGCTGACGAACTTGGATGAGTTGTTAGCCGAGGCGCGCGAGGTGGACTTGACTGTCGGCGCTGACGAATCGGCGTTGGAGACGTTTCTGGAGATCTCCGCCCTGCAAGCTGACACAGACCGATTGAATAGCACTCAGAACCATGTCACGCTAATGACCTTGCACGCCGCCAAGGGACTCGAGTTCCGCTGCGTCTTTTTAATCGCGGTGGAGGAGAATATTCTGCCGCATGTGCGCAGCAAGGACGATCCGCTGTCGTTGGAGGAGGAGCGTCGCCTGCTGTTTGTCGGGATCACTCGTGCCGAAGACCATTTGCAGCTCAGCTATGCCAAGAGTCGTGGTTTCTCGGGGCAGGGGAGTGGGGTTCCGAGTTCCTTTCTGATCGAACTGCCGCGCAGTGAACTGGATATAACCGATCACTGTGAACGCTTCGATGATTTTGCGGACGCCGACGGTGGCTTCGACGATTATCATGATCCGGTCAGCGGAGGCGATTGGGACGAGGCCAGTCAGCTCGACGGCAGTGTGGACGATGCGGCGGGCTACGTCGACTTCGACGACACTTGTCAACTTCCTCCCGAGGAGATGGCCGCGCGGATGGGGCGCAAACGCCAACCCTCCACACTCTCCAAGCTGCGCACGGGAGCGGATTTTTTCGATGATGTTAACAACGACGAGGATCCGTGGAGCGAATTTCGCAAGGGACGTATCGTGCTGCATCCCAAGTATGGGCAGGGAGAAATAGTCGATAGCAGTGGGCAGGGGCCCAAGCGTTCGATCGAGATTTTGTTTTTTGAAAATAACTCGCGACACACTTTTCGCGTTTCGCACGTGCCACTCGAGATACAACATTGAACATTCGCAATCATAGGAACCAATATGACGACAACGAGTTATCCCAAAGTTGCCCAACTGCGAACGGTGGAGCGTTTTCAACAGCGGTTAAATGAGCTAGCGGTCCAAATTTCTTGCGATTCGGAGTTATTGACTGCCGCGCAGGGATCGCCACTAGCGCAGACGTTGCAGTTGGGCGAGTTGAAAATCGGCAATCGGTGGTGCATCCATCCGATGGAGGGCTGGGATGCTGAGCCCGATGGCAGTCCGACGGATTTGACCATTCGCCGATGGCAGCGATTTGGTGAGAGTGGTGCCAAACTGATTTGGGGTGGAGAAGCGGCGGCGGTACGCCCCAGCGGCCGCGCCAATCCGCGTCAAACTCTGGCGACCTCAGGCAACGAGGCTGGTCTGCGCAAGTTGCTGAGCGCACTGCAGGAATCGCACCAAGCCGCAGGATTTGGACTGGATGATCTGGTCGTCGGTCTGCAGTTAACCCATTCGGGAAGATTCTGTAAGCCGAATGATCATCAGCGCTGGGAACCTCGCATCGCCTACCATCATCCCTTGCTCGATCCAAAGTTCAACATCGACCCTGGCGACTCGAGCGTTGTGTTCAGCGACGACGAACTGGAGCGGTTGGTCGACGATTTTGTGCTGGCTGCCAAGCTGGCTCAGCGGGTCGGCTTTCAGTTTGTCGATGTCAAAGCCTGTCACGGCTATTTGCTGCACGAGATGCTCAGCGCACGCGTTCGCCCTGGGAAGTTCGGCGGTGACCTGGCGGGGCGCTCGCGGCTGATGATAATGATCATCCAGCGCATCCAGCAAGAATGTCCTGGCCTAGCCATCGGCGTGCGGCTGAGTCTGTTTGATACATTCCCCTACGAGGCCAGCGAAGCGCAGGGAGTGCCGATGCTATGGGATGCGGATAACCCCTACGAATATGGCTTTGGACTATCTCCCCAGGATCCTCATCAGATCGACTTGAGCGAGCCGCTTGAACTGCTGCGCATGTTGCACGAGGCGGGGGTCGCCATGGTCAATCTGACTTGTGGTAGCCCCTACTACAACCCGCACATTCAGCGTCCAGCCATGTTTCCTCCCAGCGATGGCTATCAGCCTCCAGAGGATCCGCTGGTGGGAGTCGCGCGGCAAATCCAAGCCACTGC
>CAKQNH010000177.1 GCA_934255105.1 uncultured Pirellulaceae bacterium | reverse complement strand
ATCCATCGCAAGTTAAAACTGGGGTAAGCATCCTGCTTGCCGTCGGCTTGTCAGTATCCAAGGCAAGCTGAAAGCTTACGCCACTTCATCCCACTCGACGCGTTGGCCACGCGAATTGGCGGTGCGGCCTAAAATTGCCGTGAGCGTCGCCTCCACCGCTGCCTCCGCTTCGTTCAACTGAGCGCCATTGCCCAGGGCAGTTATCAAAGTATCGAACTGCTCGCCGCCATATACGATCTGCGGAGCGCGCCAGACTAACCGCCCTGCCGAATTGAATATTTTGCCTGCTATTAAGTCAGCGTGCCCGTGAGTCCCGTGCACCGTTAGCAGACGCTGAACAGGCTGTGATGGCTCCACCGACTG
Source organism: uncultured Pirellulaceae bacterium (assembly GCA_934255105.1). Classification (GTDB taxonomy): domain Bacteria; phylum Planctomycetota; class Planctomycetia; order Pirellulales; family Pirellulaceae; genus Aureliella. The sequence continues at coordinate 7,783 of CAKQNH010000177.1, read as the reverse complement.
GCAATAGCTGAGCAATGAAGCCCCGCCCGCGTATAGAAATTCAACCGGTTGGTGGCGTCCCCAATCCGCTGACTGGGCGCTGCCCCTGCGAAAGTTTTCTAGCTCGCCAATCCCGTTGAGTGTGGTAGAGTCCGCCGGCCGGGCGGCCTGAGGATGCGCGTCAAATAAATAATTCATCGTGTCGAGGCTGTGTATCTGTGGCTCGATCCACGGGCCACCGCTGGCCCAGTTGTGATGCGTCCAATTCCGCAACTGCACATCGCGTTCTGGCACAGATTTGCTGGCTCTAACAGGGGCGGGCAGCCGCACATTCTGGAAGGCTCGCGCTGAAATAATTCGGCCAATTGCCCCATCGCGGAGCCGAGAAAGGGTGGCCTGAAATTGCGTCTGTTGGAGTCGTGGGCGCCCCACGCTGACGAGCAATCCCTGCTCTACGGCGCGCGCATTGGCCGCCTGAAAACGTCTTACCCCCTCTACATCGACGGCGATCGGTTTTTCTGCATAGACGTGCTTGCCTGCGGCCACGGCGGCTTCAAAGTGCTCGGGGCGGAAGGCGGGGGGGGTGGCTAGGAGCACCAAGTCGACATCGCTCTCGAGCAGTTGCTGGTAGCCGGTCAGGCCCAAGCAGCGAGCGGCCGAGTCGACGGCTACCTGCTGTGGGAACTTACCCTTGAGCCCGCGCAGGGCTTGTTGCATGCGATCGGGAAATGCGTCGGCCACGGCAGTCAATTGCCATCGCCAGTCGCCCGGCTGACTGGCCAATAAATTGCTGATGACACTCGTTCCCCGAAAACCGCAGCCGATCAATCCCAGCTTGACCTCGCGCTGCTGCTGGGAGGCAAATGTCGATGAATGAGGTGTGGTCTGCCCAGGCAGCGTTGACGGCGCTGTGGGTAAGGTCGCACTGCTAGCAACGGCCATCCCAGCCGCAGGCAACGCGCTGGCGATGAGCAACGAAGACCCTCGGATGAACTTGCGCCGGTTGTCCACCTGTTGACGATCCAACCGTTGGCTTTCTGCGTGCTGGCCTTCTGCGTGTTGAGCGGCAGAAGATGTGCCATCTGCCGGAGGGGTTTGCGACATGTGCTGGCCAAGAATCAACGAGGGAAAAAAGAAAGGACGACGCACAAAGTTGATTATCGCCGGGCGGGGCGTGCCCAGCAAATCGAAAAGTTGAATCACCAGTCTAACTCGGTGGCAGAATCAACTTTATGCGTCGGCTAGCGGAAGTGGCGGGAAAGGGTAGCTCTGAAAACTAAGGTCTGAAAAAGTACTCATTGCACAGTGGGATTCACTTACCGGGACAAATTCAACACGCCCGCAGCTACCCTCTGCCCACCGCGTTCAACTTGCCCACTAAAGCACCACTGGCAACCTTAGCCTGCCATCAGTGAGTATTATGATACCCTACCGCACTTCGATTGCAAGCGCGATTAAGAGGAAATGAAAAAAAGAAGTGCTTAGTCCGACGCGCGCTTGTCAGCCTTGGCGGTCTCTTTGACAAGCTTGATCGTGGCTGGGATTTTTTCATTTTCGGGGATGAATTTCATCGAAATGGAGTTCACACAGTGCCGCGTATTCTTGGCTGTGAATGCCTCTCCTAGGAAAACGTGCCCCAAGTGCCCCTTGCAATTGCTGCAGACAATCTCGGTCCGCGAACCATCCGCGTCGAGATGCCGCTCAATAGCACCCTTGATCTCGTCATCAAAGCTCGGCCATCCGCAATTGCTCGCGAACTTGGAGTCGCTCTTATACAACGGCGCATTGCACTGGCGGCAGATGTACGTCCCCTTCTTCTCGTTGAATTCGTATTCGCCCGTCCAGGCTCGCTCCGTCCCTTTGTGGATCAGCACGTGAGCCTCTTCGGGAGTCAAAACATTGTAGCTATCCGACATTTTTACGTTTCCTTTAGATAATGTCCCAGCGGTATCCTTGGACGATATGGATCTGGCTGCCGAAGTTTTGGCACTGCTATGGCTCGTGTCGGACTTGGTCGCCGAACCCGTATCCTTCGGCTCCTGAGCCTGCGACTGCGATGCGCTCGGCGGCGAAATCGGATCGAAACAACCGATAAACAAACACCCCAAAATTAAAAGTAGCAATTCAATAGAGTTCTTCATTACGCCCTCGGTAAAACTAAGCTCTGTGGAAACAACCCCTTCCAAGGAGATCGCCGACATACGGACGGTCGACAGCTATGCGGCGGCGCAGGGTATACACCCCCGCCGGTTGCCACCGAATCAAGCCATCGACCATCCAGAAATTAACAATAAATATATTCTACACTCTCGGCCGACCGCTGGCTCCGCAATCGCCAAGTCCGCCCGATGTGCCAGCTTTATTCTAGAAAGCTTGCCGTCCAGCGGGTAGTTCAGCGAATGCGTTTACGGCCCAAGGCAACCCACCTGGCACCCAACTAGCCGCAAAGAGGGTATTTCTGTTAAGCTTTGCGTTCTGCGCTATATTTTCTGGCTATAACTGACTTTAAAGCCGAAAACAGTATCATCATTAGTTGAGGATATGGTCCTAAACGGCTATTCTGCAACATAACGTGCATTACCATTGGGTAATGACAGCCTCATCCTGCGATTCCACGAATCGGTATTCGTCGCCCACAACCAGAGTTGGAGTTCTGCATGTCCGAATGCCTATACCTGGAAGACTTGGCCATTGGTCGCGTATGGACTAGTAACGCCCGGACCATCACCGAAACGGATATTGGCTCATTTGCTGGTCTGACCGGGGATTTCGATCCGCTGCACGTCGATCACGAATACGCGCGGCAAACTCCGTACGGCAAGCCCATTGCCCACGGGCTGCTAGGGCTTTCGCTGATGGCAGGCCTGAGCAGCAATGCGCCGCGGGTGCGGACGCTGGCCCTGGTAAAAGTCTCCGATTGGCAGTTCCAATGCCCCATCTACATCGGCGACACGGTGCATGCCGTGACACAAGTTGAATCGATTGTGCCCCGCGGGCGACGCAGCGGCGAAGTGGTCTGGTTCCGTCGCCTAATCAATCAACGCGGCGAGTGCGCCCAGTCGGGGCGGATCGTCACGCTGGTCTCGTCGCACGCCTTTCTGCCACGCTCTCAGCCAACCGTGCCCGGCATGAAGCTGAGCAAATTTCCCAAATCGGTCTCCAATTCACTGCCGATCACCACCATGGAATCATTCATCGACAGTTGATTATGCCGCTTGACCGATCGCAGCCTGCCCAGCCAGAAGCTCCTCGCGCCTCTGGTTCGCAAACGGGCTGGCCAGATGACCTTGAGACCATCGCCCTGCGCAATGCCAGCGAATTTTCCATGGAATTGCCCGCCGCTCATGCTGTCGGCGAATCTTCGCCGGTGAGCCTGCCTCAAGCCGAAGCGCTGTCGCTGACCAGCGTCTGGCAGTTGGAATCCCTGGCCGCCGCCGATGCCTCCTTTACCTCCGGCGGCTCCTCCTACGCCTACCGCCGCGTCGAGCATCCCAACGCCCGGGCGCTGGCTGCCAAACTCTGCCTGCTGCACACAGCCGAACGGGCGTTGGTAACTGCCCAAGGCATGAGCGGTATCGCCGCCGTTGCCCTGGCCAATTTGAAACCCGGTGCGCGCGTCTGGCTCTCGCAAGAACTGTACGGCGAAACCAGCCAACTTTTCTCACAGTGCCTGCTGCCCTGGCAGGTCGAAACGCATCTCTTCGACCCCACCCAACCCGACCACCTACGCGAGCTGGCAGACCAGTCGGCAGACATGGTAATCATCGAGACCATTACCAATCCACGTCTGCGAGTGGCCGACATTGCACAAGTCTCCCGCGCCGCCTCCGCCGCAGGTGCTCTGTTGGTAGTCGACAATACCTTTGCAACTTATCTGATGTGCCAGCCTTTGCAGTTGGGGGCAGATTTTGTCGTCGAGAGTTTGGGCAAGCAAGTCAATGGACACGGCGATGGCATGATCGGCTTTGTGGGGGGACGAGATGCTGCTCGCATGGCCGGCGTGGCCCGTATCGTGAAGACGTTTGGCCTGACCAGCAGCCCGCTCGATTGCTACTTGACCCACCGCGGACTGATGACCTTGGCCGTGCGCATGGAGCGCGTGTGCGTCAACGCCCAAGCCCTAGCGGAGTGCCTGGCTGGCCTGCCGCGCGTTAGGTGCGTCGACTATCCGGGGCTAACAACACACGCTGGGCACCGCGTCGCACAACAGCAGTTCCGCGGCGGATTCGGTTGGATGGTCACGTTCCATCTAGACACCGACCGGGCGGGCGTCGAACGAGTGCTGCAGGCGCTGCGTCCGGAGATTCGCTTCGTCCCTTCGCTAGGGGATGTCAGCACCACCGTCTCCCATCCGCTGTCGACCAGCCACCGCGGCACACCTCGCGAGACATTGGCTCAGGTGGGTCTCACGCAGGGGACCATTCGCGTGTCGTGCGGCATCGAACCAACTCAGTGGCTGGTGGATTGCTTCCGCCGTGCTCTAGGCTAAGCTTCCAGCCCATCAGCAGATCGGCGACTATGTCCAGCAATCCTGCCCGACCCAATCCAGACGCTGCCGTGGGACCTGAAGCATGGGTCGAGCTCTACGGCGACGGTCTATTTCGCTTTGCCAAAAGCCGCCTGCACAACGCGAGCGACGCAGAGGAGATAGTGCAGGAGACATTTCTCACCGCTATCCGCGCTCAACAACAATTCGTCGGCAGCGGTTCGCAGTGGAAATGGCTCCTGAGTATCCTGAACCATAAGATCGTAGATGTCATCCGTGAACGCGAGCGAAAACAAGCCGTGGCGACAACTTGCCAACCCGACGACTCCACCCAATTCATGTTCGATGACGACGGACGGTGGAAGCCCGAATTGTGGCCCGCCTGCCCCGACGTACCAGGCCTCGAACTGCAGGAGCTGCGACAGATCGTCAAACGCTGTTTGGCGCAGATTCCTCGCTCGCAAGCCAGCGCGTTTGTGCTGAGTGTGATGAACGAGATGGACCACCCGGCGATCTGTCGCGAGCTGGAAATTACTCCCGAAAACCTCGCCGTGCGGTTGCATCGCGCGCGTTTGGGAATAGCCAAATGCGTCCAGGCCCATTGGTTTCAATCCGACGAAGTGAGTCCGCTCGATGAATGATTGGCAACTATCGCAGTGGATTAGCCAAGCCTTGGCTGGCGAGCTGGACGACTCGCAACAGGCCGATCTGCAAGCCGCCCTACAGCGTTCGCCAGCGTCCCAAGTTTTCGCTCAGTGGTCGAGTCGGATCCAAGCCGCCGCTGCTGAGACGCACCGCATCGAATCGCTCCCGCCCGATGAGACAGTCTTTGAACCCGCTGAACGGTTAAGCGATCTTTCCAAGGCCAGGCTACAGCGTTCGCTGCTGGCCGCGCGCGATGAATGGCGCGCTCATGATGCCCAACAATATTTGCGAGTCGCACAGTCGCCCAGCGTCTACAGCAATCATCCGGCGGCTACACCCCAGGCCGACGCAGCCGAACTCCGCCCAGATGCAAACCGAAGTTTTGATGAACTGCTGCGCGGCGGACGAGAATTGTGCGGCCGCTTGAACGCTCAGATTAGCGGCTTGCTGCAAGCTGTGTACTGGGCTGCCGAGCTGGCCTCGCTGTCGAACCTTCAAGCCCCTGCCGTTCGTACGCCCCCCCTGGCACGCTCGCCAGTCGGCTCTGCCTCCGCTCGCATGCCCCTTAGCCTGGAGCAACTGGAAAGCGTCCTGTTGTCTATGCTCCGCGTGCAGACTAGCTTGTGCTCAATCAGCGTCGCCCACTATCAGAAGAACGGCCAGGCGCACAACTTCGGCGAACTGCTGCGAGTGCAACGTGGCCCGCGCGATCTGACACAACCGCGTCTGATTCCTAGCGACCGCTTGCGGCACGGCGCGGCTAGCCCGTTTCATCAAGCCGTCTTCGCTGCTTCAACCCCGACGCCCATCTTAGACGTCGATCGCAGTATCGCAGGCTCGCCGCGCATCGCGGTGGGATTGCCCTTGGCCGTGCGCCAACATCAAGCGGAAGCGACTACGGACTCGGCGACCGACGCGGCATCGATCGCCGTTTCAACTGAGACATATGGACTCGGCAGCCCGTGGGGGCTGACTATAGTCGAAGCAGACATCGATCGCTTGCTCAACACACACATCGCGGCAGGCGGCGTCGCTGCCGCGGTAACTTTGCTCGACCAGCACAACCAGATTTTGTTCTCTGCGCCCCCTCGCGCCGGCGCTCCGACGAGATCAGCCGCCGCACCTAGCAGTGTTATATCCGAGCTAGACCAACAGTTCGCGCAGACCGGCGAGCTACATTTGCCGAATCGAGGCGTGTGGGCTTCGCTGCTCACCTGTGCGGCACCGTTAGACAATCTACGGCTGATACTTTCTACGCCTGACACTTAGCGCCGTCTGAACATCTGCGAGCTGAACATCACGTCTGCGAGCTGAACATCGTCGCAGATGTGATAAGCATCATGACAAACGTTACGGTCGTAGCCGAAGTCGCCAGACATTGGAACTCGGATAGCTTGTCCAAATTCTGCCACGCTTGGCTATCCCGAACCGCCTACGCCGCGAAGCATTTTTTTTGTAAAACGATTGTCCCCAATCGTTTCCCCCGCCCGTAGAACGATCATCCCCAATCGTTTAGTCCGCCCGTAGAACGATCATCCTCAATCGTTTGGCCGACCCGTAGAACGATTGTCCCCAATCGTTTGGCCAACCCGTAGAACGATTGTCCCCAATCGTTCAGTTCGCACGTTCCAGGCAAATCCAGCGACGAACAGTTGAGACAACTGTTCTACGATGAGCCCCCAGTAAAATGCTTCACAGCGCTGCCTATCCGCGACAGTTGTAGTTGGGTCGGCATCGTGCACCGGCCCAACTACAACTGCCGCAGATTTGGTGCTGGGCAAGCTTCAACGCCGCCAGGCAGCAAGCACTGGCAACTAGGCATTGGGGACATAGCACGCGGCAAATTCCGCTAACTACCCTTGGCCTTTTTTTCAATCTTGGCCTTGCGCTTTTCCTTGGGATTGAGCTTAGCTTTCTTTTGCTGTTCCTTCTTTCCCTTGTCTTTTTTCCCGCCGTTGTCACCCATGTCTATTTCTCCGCATCGAAAGAACTGGAAACTAACCGAAACACCCCTGCCCATTGTACCGATTGGACGTTTTCGTCACGAGGTCCTTTTTTGAATTTGAGTTCATCTGCCTGTCACCCATCTTCCCGTCAAATTCCCGAAACCGATTTTTGACAGGAAGATGGGTGGCAGGAAGATATCGAGTAGCGGGAAGACACTTGGAACATAGCGCACTGCCAAGTGTTCCTAACCTACCCGTCAACGTGCAGTGTCCCCGAGCATTCCTTTTGATTTCTCCGCCAGCTTCGGCGCTACCGCATTACCGCCACTAAGACCTTCCTCGCTCACTTCAGCGCTCTCGGACATGCTAATCGAGCAAATCTGATGGTGTATTTACTAACAAGCACTACTTGGACCGCTTAAACGAATTCTGCATTCAGCAACACTGCTCCCCAACACTGATAAATAGCTCGCATTACTGACTTCCGACTAGCTGTGTCGTTACCAAAATACCCTTGAACGTCAGTCGAAAATGTGAGGTAGTTGGCAAGTTTTTCAATCGCTTCGACGTCAATTCCGTAATACTCAATCTCTATTGCCATAACCAAATCCAGAAGCATGTTCAATGTTCCTATCAGAGATTGCTCTCCTTCCAACTCTCTGTCAATAATAAGTTGGTGGGCGGCTGGTAGGTCAACCACGTACATTGGGACCTCGATGTCGAACTC
>CAKQNH010000176.1 GCA_934255105.1 uncultured Pirellulaceae bacterium | reverse complement strand
ATCTTATATGTTGATGTTATCGACGCCCAATTCACGAAGAGCAATGATCGGCGGAGCGATCAACGACTATGGCAATGATCGACGGAGCGATCAACGACTTTGGCAATGATCGGCGGAGCGATCAACGACTTTGGCAATGATCGGCGGAGCGATCAACGACTATGGTCTGATCGGCGGAGCGATCAACGATTATGGGCGTGACGAGCGCGGGCGATAAGTGCTCGGTCGAATTGAAGCTCCCCAGAGTCCATGCTCCCTGGACGAGCTCGAGGCGGGATATGCCGGTATTGTAGAGCGGTGCGGTGGCGAGGTCGATCTGTTGAGAAGCCAATTGCGCTTCGCTGAACATGGCTTCCAGCAATAGTCGTTTGAAGTCTGCATGGATGACTAGCACATGGATGCCGGTGGCCGTGCGCAGTTCGCGGGTCAGCCATTGTGCGACGGTGGCGGCGCGCGCCATTCCCTGTTCGCGAGTTTCAAAATCGCGGCCCCACCAGCCTGCTTCGGCGATGGAGGTGTCGATCTCCCAAGTGGGATAACCAGTGCGGAGCTGGCTGAGCCCGAGACCGGGTTCGCCCCGTTTCTTCCCCACCTCGTGACCGCTGTAGCAGCCCCCCAGTTCAAATATGTCAGCTCGCACACGCACCGGCAATTGTTTGATTTCCGCCAGTGGCCGAGCCGTCTCTAGGGCTCGTAGAAACGGGCTGCAGTAAAGGAAGTCGACGGGATGCGAGGCGAACCAGGCCGCCAGCGCGGCCGCCTGCTGCTCGCCAATCTCGGTGAGCCCAGGATCGGATACGCGCAGATGTTCAGCCTGGGCATTGTTGGCCGATTGGCCATGGCGAATCAAATATATCTCAGTCATTATCCATGTCTGTCAAATAATCGCTGTAGTCGATCGAGCAGATTCCACTGCACCAAGAGCAGCAGAATAGGCGCTCCGAAGAAGAATATCTGCCCCAGTTGGGAGGTCAGAGGTTCGCCGAATGGCTTGGGGACCGCCGCGAAGATAGTCAAGCATAACAACGCGTTTACGAACAATAGGCCGGCGCTAACGCTTACCACAAAGACTATGTACAGGCACACCGACAGCGTGTTGAGCAGTGGGTGCTGAGTGAACGAGCCACGGCTTTGATTCATGGTCAAAGGTCCTTGCTGACGCTGCTAGGCTGTGAATTTATTCTTAGCGGAACTCGCCAAGAGTTTCGGCAGTCCCTTGAGCCGAAAGCCTTGGCGAGTTCCGCTAAGATTTGAGAATTGCAAATCCAAAAACTCTCCGCCTATACGCATTAAGAATAATCTGGGTTAAACGGGAAAGGGAACTAGAGCCACGCACAGCAGAGTCATCAACAAGCCTGCTACGCTCAAGATGCTGAGCAATACAGTCCAGCTTCGCAATGTTTCGCCTTCTGTCAACACGCCCATTTTGGCGAAGACCCAGAAACCCGAGTCGTTCATCCAGCTACACATCAAGGAACCCGAGCCAATCACAGGGACTAAATAAGCGATGTGAAACCCGAGTGTGCCCGCTGCGTCCAGTGGCAGTGCGATGGAAGCCACCAGGGAGGAAGCGACGATCATGGCCACGGTGCTCGAGCCCTGTGCGACCTTCAGAATGGCCGATAGACCGTAGGCGACTAGGATTACTACCAGCCCGCTGCTTTCCCGTCCAGCAAACCAAGCCTCGATCAATTTCTGAATCTCGGTCATGGCCAAGAGCGTCCCGAAGGCTCCTCCGGCTGCGGTGATCAAGATGATAACTCCCCCGCTCAGCAACGCGTCCTCCACGTGATCGGCCAATTGCTGCAGCGTGTGCCCCTGCACTTTCCAGCACAAGAAAATGGCGAATAGGGCGGCTAGCACCATCGCAAAATTGGCGTCTCCCACCAATCCCAGCCAGCCACGCCAATACAATTGAGCAGCGGAGGGGTCGCTCCCCAACGATGCTTTGTAGACGGTGTCGATCGTAATCAGCAGCACGGGTAGCAGCACGGGCACTAGCGCAGCGGCCAGCGATGGTAGGACGGTGAATCCGTGGACTTCGGGAGAGTTGATGTTGCCACCGGGCATCGGTCGCATCGCGATAGGCATGCGGCGATTGAGCCAAGCGGCGGCCACTAAACCCACCACGGCCGAAGGGGCACCCACAATCAGACCGATCAACATCACCAAGCCGATGTCGACTTTCAGGGCGCTGGCCACCAGCAGTGGCCCTGGAGTCGGAGGGACCAGAGTATGCGTGATCGCTCCACCTGCGGCGATGGCACCCAGATACAACACGTAATTTTTGCCGGTGTTGCGATACAGGCCACGAGCTAGGGGGACGAGCAGATAAAACACGGTGTCGAAGAACACTGGGATCGACAGAATGAAACCGCTGACCATCAGCGCCAGCGGTGCTCGCTTTTCCCCCAACACCTTGAGCGAAGACTTGACAATCCGATCCGCCGCACCACTGACCAACATGCATTTGCCGATAATGGCCGCCATGGCGATCAGAATGCCAATCCCCGCCACGGCGCTTCCCAGTGAGTTGGTAACGCGATTGATGATCACCACCGGTGCGCCGTCGTCTGCGCGAATTACATGTGGCGTGGGGGATTTCACGAAACCCACCACGTCCAGCGGAATGAAGCAACTGATCGTCAGTGCGCCCAGGATCAGAGCGACGAAGGCGTGTGCTTTCAAGCCGATCATGAGCGACAGGACTACAGAGACGCCGACTGCCATCGCCAGCAGCGGCCTCCAATTGTCGAAGGCAGGCGCGGTGGATGCATTCGCCACAGCTCCACTGGCGGCTGCGGCTGCGGCATCGACATCGACAGCGACATTTGTTGGGGCATCGCCCGGTGGCTGCGCGCAGGCCGTCGGGATTCCCAGCGACCCGGCCGCGATGCCTAGGGCCATAATGAGTGCAAAGACCAAGCGGAGATGAGGCAGGTTTGGAGGAGTGGCCATAGAAATCGTAGCTTGTGAGAGTAGGGCGAGTGCGGATTTAGGGCGGAAGCGTGGAAGGTGGTGCCAGCCGAGAAGTGGCAGTCCAAGTAGCGTGCATTGAGCCTTTGGGGCGAACTGCCACCGAATATAGTCGATTCGCGACGCACTTTCCTGTTAGGTCGTCAAGAAAACCTTCCCGCTGACTTTCCCTAGGGAGTGGGCAGTTTGGCAGTGAGCGGCCATAATTGCGGCTCAACTGTCCGAAAACTCGTGGCGCGCTTCCAACCTGCCCACTGACAATCCCCGCAATACTCGCAAGCTGAACCCTCATGACTCCAACCACATACAAGGATAGCGGCGTCGATTTGGAGCTATATGAACAGGCGATGGCCCGGCTGCCTAAATTGATGCACCGTACCTTTAGCCCGCGTGTGCTCCGCAACGATGGTGGTTTTGCCGGCCTATTCCAACTCGATTTCACTTCCTCGCTATTCGCGCGAAATTATCGCGAACCCGTGCTGATCGCGGGCACCGACGGCGTGGGAACCAAGCTCAAGGTGGCTCAGCTACTAGGCCGCCATAATACGGTGGGGATCGACTTGGTGGCCATGTGTGTCAATGACATCCTGTGCTGTGGCGCGGAGCCGCTGTTCTTTCTGGATTACGTAGCCATGGGCCGCGATAATCCACCGCTGCTGGAACAAATCGTCGACGGCATCAGCCAAGGCTGCGTGCAGGGCGATTGTTCGCTGCTGGGGGGGGAAACCGCCATCATGCCCGACCTGTACAGGGACGATGATTACGACCTGGCCGGCTTCTGTGTCGGCGTGGCAGAAAAACGCAACTTGATTTCTGGTAAGCAAATTGCCGCCGACGATATCGTTATCGGTGTCCAGTCGTCGGGATTTCACTCCAACGGCTTTAGTCTGGTGCGCAAGGTTGTGTTCGACAAAGCGAGTCTAGCGGTCGACCAGTGGATCGCCGAGCTGGGGGCGACGGTCGGCGATGCGCTGATGAGTCCCACGCTGATCTACTCCGCCTTGGTGCGACAGGTCTTGGGACATTACAAGGTCAAAAACGTCGTGCATGGCATTGGGCATATCACCGGCGGTGGGCTGTTGGAAAATACTGAGCGGATTCTACCACCCGGTGTCGACCTAGTGTTCGAGCGCGGTTCCTGGGAGATCCCCGCCGTCTTTTCGTGGTTGCAGCAACTCGGCCAGATCGACGACGACGAGATGACCCAGGTCTTCAATATGGGTATTGGCTTGACCTTTATCGTCAACCCGTTTTACGCCAAGACCATCACAGACATTGCCTCGGCACACGGCATGAAGAGTTGGGTGATTGGCAGAGCCGTTACCGGTAGCGGCCGCAGCCGCTGGGGGTAGCGTTAACGTCACGCATCGGATCCCCTCCCGTGCGCGGGCAGGGGTGAAATGCAGCCGAGGCTGTAAAGCGTTTCGCGGAGAGTGCTAGCAACAGATCTTGACGCCTGCATCATCCCTGAATCATCTGGAAACAAAAGTTTGGCTCGAACTGTGCGTTGAATATGCCGATAGACCATTGTGCGAAGGTCTAGACATCGGATAGGACGCCAATTTGTTCGACCATCATCACTCGCTCGATCCATCCGACTGGGATGCGTTCCGGCGATTTAGCCATCAGACGCTCGACGATATGTTGGATTACATTGCGAACATCCGACAACGACCCGTGTGGCAGCCCGCTGACGCCGCCACCGAAGGTCGGTTTCACGCTCGACTGCCTCGCGGTTCCACGCCGCTCAGCGAAGCCTACGCCGAGTTTCAGCAGCACATTTTGCCGTACGCCGTAGGCAATGCACATCCAGGGTTTATGGGGTGGGCGCATGGCGGCGGAAATGTTGTCGGGATGTTGGCCGAGATGTTGGCCGCCGGATTGAATGCCAATCTGGGTGGCCGCGACCACATTCCTATCGCCGTCGAACAACAGGTCGTGCGCTGGATGGCTGAACTGTTCGGTTTTCCTAGCGACGCTAGTGGTCTGTTCGTAACCGGCTCTTCAATGGCCAACTTCATTGCCATTCTGGTAGCGCGCATGGCCGCCTTAGGGCCCGGCGTTCGAAGCGCTGGCTTGCAATCTCAGCCGCAGACTTTGGTGACCTATGCATCGTCGGGGACGCATGCCTGTCTGGCCAAAGCGCTCGATATGAGTGGTATTGGCTCTGCCAACTTGCATTCGATCGGCGTCGATGCGAACTTGCGAATCGACATGGAAGCACTCGAGCAAGCCATCGCTGCGGATCGGGCAGCGGGCAAGCAACCGTTCTGTGTGGTAGGCAATGCGGGGACGATCAATACGGGAGCAATCGACGATCTAAACGCTCTGGCCGATATCTGCCAACGCGAAGAGATATGGTTTCATATCGATGGTGCCTGCGGGGCGCTGGGCATGTTCTCCGAACGACTCCAGCCGTGCTACGCTGGCATCCAACGCGCTGACTCGCTGGCCCTCGACTTTCATAAGTGGGCTCAGGTTCCCTATGACGCAGGTTTTGTGCTGGTTCGCGATCGGCGGTTGCATCAGGCTACCTTTGCGTCTCCGGCAGCATACTTGGGCCGCGCCGAGCGAGGCCTGTCGGCCGGCTCACCCTGGCCATGCGATTTTGGACCGGACCTGTCGCGCAATTTCAAAGCGCTCAAGGTGTGGTTCACTCTGCAAGTCTACGGCGCAGATCGGCTGGGGGAGATGATGGATCGAGCCTGCCAAGTGGCGCGTTATTTGGAACAGAGAATCGCCCGCGAGCCCGAACTGGAACTGTTGGCACCCGTGTCACTGAACATCGTCTGTTTTCGATATCGCAGCGATCGAGCGGTCAACGAGCTCAATGCAGCGCTGGTGATTGCGCTGCAAGAATCTGGCATCGTGGCTCCATCGAGCACGCAGATCAACGGACAGGTCGCCCTGCGGGCGGCCATCTTCAACCATCGCACATCGCAGGTGGAAGTCGATGACTTGTGCGATGCAACTTTAAAATTCGGTCGTGAAATTAAACTCGGAGGCGCTCGCTCATGAACCACAATCCGCAATTGTTACTCGGGTTATCCAATATCATGCGTCTGGCCTTTAACGGCGACGATCTCAGTCAAGTGACGCGAGAATTGGTCGCACGCGTGGAGGCTGGGAAGGGTGTCGCCGCCGCCATGCTCGATCTCTCCATCGTCCATCAACTCAATGGCCAGCACCAAACTGGACTCGAATTGCAGTGGCAAGCATTGCAGCAGCAGCAGCACTATCGTCTGCGATCCAACCCCTTGCATCCCGCCGTGCGCGTGCTGGCGATCATGGGGCCAGGCGAAGTGATGGCCAATACGCCAATCGAATTCTTGCTGGAGGATTCCGATATCGCGCTCGACCTGCTCTATGTTGGAGCGGGCTTACCACCGGTGCACGATATCCCCAAACACGACGTGGCTTTTGTTGCCGTATGTGAGTCGGACTGCAATCAGCAGCTCTTGAAGCAGCTTGATGGCGTCATGCAGTTTTGGCCCAAACCGCACCTGAATCGGCCGTTGCAGATCGCCAAGCTGTCGCGCGATGGGCTCAGCGATTGGCTGGCTGGTATCGAAGGCGTAGACGTGGTCGCTTCGCGGCGAGTCGGTCGAGACGAGCTCGTTGAGCAGTTGATGCGCGAATTGAAACATGGTCCCGCCGTGGTGCGACCAGCCAATTCGCATGCCGGGCACGGGCTCAAGCGCATCGAGCAGATGAGTGACTTCGACGACTACCTAGCCGCGCATGACGAGGACGAGTTTTCGATTGCGCCATTTATCGAATATCGCAGTCGGCACGACAATTTGTATCGCAAGTACCGCGTGGCCTGCATAGCGGGGCGAGCCTACCCGGCTCACATGGCTTTGTCGCCCCGCTGGATGGTGCATTACCTCAACGCGGACATGCTGGAGAACGCGGACAATCGAGCCGTCGAGGGCAACTTTATGGATAGCTTCGATTGGGAGTTTGGCGAGCGGCATAGCCGGGCATTGGCAGCCATCGATGCGCGCGTCGGACTCGACTATTATTCGATCGATTGTAGTGAGACGCCCGACGGAAGTTTGCTAGTGTTTGAGCTAGATAGCGGTGCAGTGGTACACGCCATGGACTCGATTGAGCTCTTCCCCTACAAGCGGCCTCATATGCAAAAGCTGTTCTCTGCCTTTCACGGGCTTGTTAAACGCACGGCTTGGGGCACACCTGCAGAGACCTCGACAACTGGTCGCCGCCGCCGCATGGCTGCCTAACCACTGTATGGCCGCTGGCCAAAGCTTCATCGAAGGGCGCTTTGGAACGCTTGCCAGAACTCCATGTCCTTTGCATATCGCGCGGGATCGATCTGATTCTTAAGGTAGTTCAGGTGATCCATCCAGCTTTGGGCTACCCGATCGAAAGAGTAGCTATCCGAGTCCATTGGATTGACAAAATCTGGATCGCCAGGCGAGCGCTGGTGCAGGAATTTCCCCTGCGGGTCGACCTCGATATTTGCTAGCAGGACCGGCAATTTCATTTTCAGCTCGTAAGTCATCCGCTCACCCGGTGGCATGCCGTCGGTTGCCTGCTCCCAGGCCTCTACGACCGCAGGCGGAGTGGTGCTATCTGGAAATCTCAACAAGTAGCCCGCGCCAGACTGAGTCAATCCGTCGCGATTTAGATCGACTTGGGTGGCCGAGGGGAGCAGCAAATTCAACGCCCCCTCTTCCGATAAACCGTCGATCTGGATGGGTTCCGCTAGCAGGTGGGCGCGCTGCAGGGTGGTCAGCTCAGCATTCGAGAGACCTTTTAGGAAAGCATGCGGAGCGGAATAGCCCCCCTCTTCGTAGGCTCTCCCCAGAATCTGCCCGAAGTTCTCTCCCAGATCGGGCGGGGTCTGAGGATCGGCATAGCGTCCGGTTTGGGCTGTCTGATACCAATCCTTCCACGATTGCTGGATGCGATCCTGGAGCGGTCGTGCGAGTTCCCCTGCTGCGGTATCGCGTTCCTCGGCCGAGGCGAAACCGGCGCGCCCGACACCACGTAGCACTTCACTAAATACGCATTGGACGTTCTTGTCCGCTGCGCGGCGCATATGCAAAAGGCTCTCCGCTTGGGCTGGTTGGGTTCCGATTTCCATTTTGTTTGGTTTTGGCTCCGTGGCTGCGTGCTTCGGTGCAATGCCGTTCAAAAAGTAGCAGGCACACTCCGTGTGC
>CAKQNH010000175.1 GCA_934255105.1 uncultured Pirellulaceae bacterium | reverse complement strand
TGGAAGCTTATCCCACGTTAGTCGACAAGCTGGAAGCTTATCCCACGTTAGTCGACAAGCTGGAAGCTTATCCCACGGTTTACAAGCTGGAAGCTTATCCCATGCGGAGCCAATAGGTAATTAAATAATAGGTAATTAAATACTGGCTTCAGCGTAGGCTTCATCCGTCTCCCAAATGCGCACGCGGGTGGCGCGTGCACCAGAGCCCTCGAGCACTTGTGGGCACATCTCCTCTAGCAAATAACGAGCCATATTCTCAGCGGTTGGATTGTAGGGCATTTTGAACAAGCGGCAGGGCTGGACGGCTTGCAGTGCATTGATCGCATTCTGGTCTTGCTCGAAGACCAGAAAGCTGTGGTCCCAATGCTCATCGATCCAGCCCTTGGTGCGCGCCTTGAGATCGGAGAAATCCAACACGCGCCCGACCGAGTCGACCTCGTCTCCGGTCACGAAGATGTCCGCCACGTAGTTATGCCCGTGAAAATGCTCACACTTGCCTCCGTGGCTAAACAGCCGATGTCCAGCACAAAATTTGATCCGACGCATGATAGTCAAACCCATAGCTTGATCATTCCATATTGAGTTTAGAATTGGTGCGATGCCGCGTGGCGTCGCGTTGAGTCTTCTTTTGTAAATTGACCCGCAGGGCTTGATCCAGGTCGACCCCAGTTTGATTCGCTAGACAGATCAACACGAAAAGCACATCCGCCATTTCATCGCCAAGCTCAGCCCGTGTCTCCCCAGCTTTAAAACTCTGCTCGCCATAGGTCCGTGAAACCACCCGCGACAGCTCGCCGACCTCCTCCATCAACTGCGCCAGATTCGTCAGCTCGGAAAAGTAGCGCACGCCGAACTGG
Source organism: uncultured Pirellulaceae bacterium (assembly GCA_934255105.1). Classification (GTDB taxonomy): domain Bacteria; phylum Planctomycetota; class Planctomycetia; order Pirellulales; family Pirellulaceae; genus Aureliella. Next base: position 7,312 of record CAKQNH010000175.1, on the reverse strand, counting down.
CGAATCCACTGGTCGACTTGCTGTTGGGCCTGCGCGATCGTTAGCGGGTTATTCTCCTCCATCTGTCGTCCGTACACGAGTGACTAGCCGTCGGCCAGCTCCTTGAGCTGCTTCAAGTAACCGGGGATGGCCTGCAGTGGGTCTGCGGCGGCTTCATACTCCAGCGCCACCCAACCACTGTAGTTGGCTTGCCGAAGTATCTGCACGACGCGCGCCAGATCGGTCGGTAGAGCAACACCACCGATGCGCATCTCGACCTTGATTTGTGCGTTGACCGCGTAGGGGGCAATCATCTCCAATTCTTGATAGGGATCATCGCTGGAGTTGAAATTGCCCGAATCGAAGTTTACTCCAAAGGCGGGCGATTCGACTTGTCGTACGATCTCAAGCAAACCCTCGGCGCGTGCGGTGACGCCACCGTGATTCTCCAGAGCCAGCATCACGCCTTGCTCGGCCGCATGGCTGCAGGCGAGTTGGCATATTTGCGCACAACGCGCCAGTGTCTTGCTCGTCTCCTCGCCCGCGATCGGCTTGCCCGCAAAGATGCGAATTGCCGGCGCGCCCAACTTGGCATAGTTGTCAACCCAGGCTCGCGTATGCGCCACGTCTTGAGCTACCGCCAATGGATCGACTTGGGTGAAATCATTGCGGATGGCGCCACCCGAAATGCTCACGCCGCGCAGATGGCAATGCCGCTTCAGCTTCAGCAGGTAGGCGTCGTCGACATCAGCCGGGAAATAATACGAGGTTAGCTCCGCGCCTGCTAATCCGTGTTCATGACAGTAGTCTACGAATTCAAATAGATCCATCTCGGCCGGTTTGTCACCCGCCGGCTGCAGCAGCTTGCGCAACGAATAGGCTGCCAAGCTAACGCGCAATTGGCTCGGGCCTGGCCGTTGTATGGGCTCCATGGCCCGACACATTGGCGCCGTGAATAGTCCACCACTGGACAAGCCAGCCAAACATCCCAACTGCACAAAATTCCGGCGTTTCATATCATGCTGCTCCGCAAAGTTAAAGTTGCCTTGTGTCACAAATCTACAAATCGAGCGCGTCGAGCTGATCGATGAGCGCGTCGAGCGTGTCTGATCGCACAGGTGCGCTATCGGATTTTAGCAAACGATCGCTCAGCCCGCTCGACGCACCGACGGCTTGGCGACCGGCCAAACGCAGTTGCTCGTCGCGCTCGCGAATGGCCGCTGCCGCTGCGTCCTCCCCTTCGTCCGGAGCACCAAACAGCTTGGACAGGTCGATCTTAAGCCCGCCCGCATCGACCGGAGCGCCGGCGATGGCTGGGGATTTATGCTGCGGAAACATGATCGCGTTCTCAGGACAAACGCGACTGCAGGCCGGACATCCCTTGCGGCAATTGTCAGCCTGCTCGACCACGATCGTTTCCACCGAATCGATGCCATACACGCCGAACAGGCAGAAGTCGATACACTCCATGCAATTTGTGCAGCGGCTGAAATCGATAACCGGGTACCAGCGGCGGGCGGGATGTTCTTCGATCGTGGCCACACTAGAGCTACCAAAGAGTGTCGCCATGACGGGGAGAGTAGAACTGCGCGCCGAGGGCACACTAGCATCCACGCCGACGTAAGTATCGTTGGTGGGTTGTTCGTAATGCCCCAGCATCTCCAGCGTTAGTGGCGTCGCACCTTGTTGAGCAGTCCGCGTAGCTCGCGCCAAAATGGCGATCCGCTGAATTTCATCGACGAAGGCTGACGACCTCGGGCTGGCGCGAAAGTCGAGCGTGTAAATCGTGCGCTCGGGACGGGGCTGCGATAACGTCACTCGCTCCTCATGCGGCTCACGATCAGCGACTTCGTCATCGTCATCCGACTCCTGCTGCAATTCGACTATTCCAAACTGTCCACGAACGCCATTGCGGTCGAGTATCCAGTGGGCAGCCCGCGGGAACATCCAGCTTACAAGTACGATGTCCCCCGGCAGTTGCTGCAACGTTTGGTAAGTCTCGCCAGCTTTGGCCAGGTCGTACAGATGCGGCACACATAGAACTTGAACTCCATCCAGCTCGCCGGCTCCCGCCGCGATCGCTTGCTCGAGCTCGCGCTTTTCTGGATTGCGGCTCTGGCCGGCCGAGACGACCACGGTAAGGTGGCTGCTATGCATTGACTTGTCCTTTGATCGTGCGCTGAGCAACTTCCCAAGCCGACGTTAGGTGTTGCAAGTATTGCTGAGGATCCAATAGTGGTGAAGCTCCCCCCTGCCCCGCTGTCGCCGGCGAATCTAGCGAATCGGGCGAATCGGTGGCTGTTGGTTCCATTGCCATTTCAAACATCCAGCCCGCGCCGTATTTGTCTAGGTTGATTCCAGTCGGGTCTTGCAGCAGCGCTTCGTTGAGGGCAGTGACGGTACCAGGGAGCGGCGTATACAGACTGCTCTCGGCCTTTTTGCTTTCGATCGACCCTATTTCTTGGCGCGGGCTGAGCGCCATTTGCGGTTCGATGGTCAGGTCCAAGAAATACACATCTTGCAATAGACGCACCGCATAGGCCGACAGGCCAAAGCGGATCACGCCATCGCCTTGAATTTGTCCCCACATGTGATTCTTGGCATACATGCGGTCAACGGGGAACTCCGCCGAGAATTCGCCCATCATGAACACCAGTGCGGCGCTCATGTGTAGCGAACTCCCCTGAACTCTGGTTCAAAGAACATCGGCAGCAGCCCGTCGGCGCGCAGCAGACCCTGCATCGTCAACTCGATGCGATTGCCGTCGCGTACCACGTAGCCTTCACTGACGTAGTGGTCCCACACCTCTTGGAATTCGCTCCAAATGTCGGTCCCAAACTTCTCCTGAAAGTAATCGATCTCTAGGTATCCACGCTTGAGCAGTAAGACCACTTCGCGAATCATGGCTTGCGTGGGTGTGGGTGTGAAAGCGCGCCCCAGCGGCAAATGCCCCTCGTTCACCGCGCCAATATACTGATGCCATTGAGGCAAATTTTGATAGTGCACGCCAGAGATGTGTCCGAAGGAAGCGATACCAGTAGCCAGCAGGTCCGACCCCTTCCACAAATTGTCACGATAGCTGAATGAGATTTTCTTGGGATCTTTGATCATCGTGTAGGCGGAATTCTGCACATATCCCGCCGCGGCAAATGCCTCGAAGGCATACTGCACCCAATCCCGCTTCGTTTGCCAATCGGCCACCGGCGACTGTTGAGCTTGCTTGAGCATGCCTTCCGAATAGACCGTGTTGAAAGGGAGTTCCATCTGATAAATCGTCACGCTCTCAGGAGACAATTCGAGCGTCTTGGTTACGTTAATCTTCCAGTTATCCCAAGTCTCCCCTACCATGCCAGAGATTAGGTCGATGTTGACGTTGGGAAAGCCAGCGGCCACAATCCATTCCCAGGCAGTGAAGACCTCTTTAGATAAGTGCGCTCGACCGTTCTCCTCCAAGATCGCATCGCTGAAGTTCTCGATTCCCAGACTCAGACGCGTGATGCCCAACTTCTTCAGCGTATGCACCTTGGTCTCACTCAATGTCCCTGGTTCACACTCGAAAGTCACCTCTTCCGCTTTGTCCCAACTAATACTCGCGCGCAGGCGATCGACCAAGCTGGTCAGTTGTTTGGGAGACAGAAAACTGGGTGTGCCGCCGCCGAAGTAGACGAAGCGGAACGGTCGCTGACCCATCACCGCTTGCTGGCTGACCAACTCGATCTCGCGGCTCAACGCTTCGACGTATGTTTCGATCTCGCCCGCGTTCTTGCCCGTGAAAACTTTGAAGTAGCAGAACTTGCAGCGTTTACGACAGAAGGGGATGTGCAAATAGAGACCCAGCGGAACATCGCCCGGCGGGCTGGCCAGCGCCTGCTCGACCTCCGGCAAATACTCTGGTTTCCACTGCGAATACGGCGGGTAGTTGGAAATGAAATAACTACCGACCTGTGTCGTGGTGGCATCACCTGACATAGGTAAATCCAACTGTGGTGAAAACTGTTCGTGGCGTCGCTATAACAATCTAACTTATTTTCGGCCAAAACAGAAGATCGAGCCTCGGTCGTTGGCCACTACTAGTCTACCATCGGCGACCGCAGGCGCGCCCAAAAAGCTCGGTTTGACCTCGAACATCCAGCCGGGTTTTCCAGTTTTCAGGTCGAATATGGAAATACGCCCGTCGGCGGCGGCCACCACTACTTGCTGACCGGCGATGACCGGCGAAGCATCGCACCGCTTGCGCAAGGTCTGCTCCCACACCACTTTGCCGGTCGCCACATCGATCGCAAATACGCGCTTGTTCCGGCTGGCAGCTACCGCCAACCCCTCGGAGACAGCCACCGAGTTTTTGAACTCGCTGGCTAACTCCGGATCTTTGAACCGCCACTGCAATTCAAACTCGGGCGCCCGATAGCAAAAGATCTCGCCCGCATAGGTCGGCACAAAAACTTGATTCCCCAGCACGCTGGGTGTACTGCCGGTAGGCGAATCGATCGGCAACAGCTCGCCTACTCGCTGGCCGCTGTTGACATCGATGACATGTAAATTGGAGTCGCAGCCCCCCAGAAATGTCTTATTGCCGGCCAACGTAGGGCCGCATTGCAGTTGATCTCCCGTTTCGTATTTCCAGACCAACGCTCCGTCGCTGAACTTGACGCAGTAAAGATTGCCGTTCTGAGAAGTAAATAGCACGTTGTCTTCGAAGAAATTAGGGTTTCCATCGATCTCCGCCTCAGTGGCATAGCTCCACTTCTCTTGGCCGTTGGTAGCGTCCAATGCATGTAGCGTGCCGTCGTAATCTCCGACAAACAGCCAGCCGTCTCGATAGGCGGGCGAAACGACAAAGCCGGTCTCCAAATCGATTCGCCAGAGCTCTTTACCACTGGCCAAGTCGATAGCAAGGACGTGACCGTCTTGATCTGCAGCAAACACCTTCCCCTGCGCAATGATCGGCCCTGCATCAAACCCCAGCCCGTCGAGCTTGAGCTCCCACAACAGCTCCATCTTTTCGGGCAGCGATTGGGCGGTCGCTCCTGTGCCCGCAACGTCACTGCGGCCCAGCGGCCAGTCATCGGCCCGCAGCTCGGCAGACTGGGCTATTGCCAGGAACATGCACGCCACTAGCACCGAATACGAATATAGGAGCAGCGGTAGTCGAAGGCGCTGTCGCTGAGCCAGCGGTTGAAGCGTCATGATAAATACTTTGTAGAGAGTTTCGGTTTGATTGGGGCCGCAAGCATGGTGTGATTACTCGACGCATGGTGTGATTACTCGACGGGGAAGCCGCGTTTCCGCAGCAGCGCAGACGTGTCGACGTCACGACCTCGAAACGCACGGAAGCCATCGGCGGGATCGATCGTATCCCCTACCGACATCACGTTCTCGTACAGACTCTTGGCCACCGCTGGGTCGTAGTAACTGCCCGCTTCCTCGAACACATTAGCCGCATCGGCGGTCAGCGCATCGGACCACAAATAGCTGTAATAGCCGGCCGAGTAGCTGTCGCTGGAGAACACGTGCATGAACTGAGGCGTGCGGTGGCGCATTGGAATCTGGGCCGGCATCCCCAGCTCCTCGAGCGTCTGGCGTTCAAATGCATCCGGATCAATCGGCACGTCCCCTGCCAAATGCAATTTCATGTCGATCAAAGCGCTGGCCAAGTATTCGACCGTCGCAAAGCCTTGGTTAAACGTGGCGGCCTTCTCAATTTTGTCAACCAGCTCTTGCGGCAGCGGCTGGCCCGTTTCATGGTGGACCGCAAACTGATTTAGAATTTCAGGCGTCGTCAACCAATGCTCGTAGAGCTGTGAAGGGAACTCAACGTAATCTCTGGCAACCGATGTACCCGACTGCGACGGATAGCGAACATTTGAACACAGTCCATGTAGAGCGTGACCAAATTCATGGAACAGTGTATCAGCGTCATCCCACGAGATCAGAACCGGCGCTCCCTCGGCTCCTTTGACGAAGTTGGAGTTGTTGGAGACCAACGTTGTAATGGGCTCAGTGATATTTTCTTGGGACCGATAATCGGTCATCCACGCACCCGACCGCTTGCCTTCGCGCGCATAAGGATCGAAGTACCACAGGCCGACCAGTTCGCCCTGGGCATTATCGACGCGCCAGACGCGCACATCGGGATGAAACACGGGCACATCGTCGACCAGCGTGAACTGGAACCCGAACAGCTTACCGGCTGCCCACATCATGCCTTCACGCAGTTTTTCCAATTGGAGATAAGGTTTGACTTCATTGAAATCCAGGTCGTATTTCAACTTGCGAACCTTCTCGGCGTAGTAGCGGTAATCCCAGGGTTCGATCGTGATGTGATCACCGGCTTGATCGGCCAACTGCTGCATGTCGGCAACTTCTTCGGCAACTCGTGCGACAGCCTTGGGCCACACCTTGAGCATCAACTCCATAGCCGCTTCAGGCTGCTTGGCCATCTGTGGTTCCAACCGCCAGTGCGCGTGAGTTTTATACCCCAGGAGATTCGCGCGAGCTGCACGCAAGTGGAGTATTTCGCTGATGATGGCGTTGTTATCGTGTTTGTCGCCATTGTCACCACGATTGTAGAAATTGTGCCACACCTGTTCGCGCAGTTGTCGATTGGCTGAGTAGGTTAGAAACGGGTCGACTGAAGAGCGCGTGTTGGTAACAGCCCACTTATTGGGCTGGCCCTTCTCTTTGGCCGCAGCGGACATTCCCGCTACCACGCTTGTGGGCAGGCCAGTTAAATCCGCTTGGTCTTCGATCCAAGTCACGTAGCCCTGTTCGTCAGCCAACACATTTTGGCTGAAATCGGTGAACAGGCTGGCTAGTCTCTGGTTAATTTTGGACAATTGCTCTTTGTCCGCCCCAGACAACTTGGCACCCTGCCGCACAAATTGTTTGTAGCGATCGTCGACCAATCGCTGCTGGGCCGAGTCGAGTTGTTTGAATTGGTCGCTATGGTAGACCGCATCGATACGCGAAAAGAGTTTACTATTCTGAACGACTCGGTCGCGGTACTCGGCCAGCTTGGGTTCGACCTTGCGTTCGACTTCTGGCAAGATGCCCACGTTGAGGTTTGACGAGTGGACGCCGAATATCGAGCTCAAGCGACTCAGTCCGCGCCCCGCCGTCTCCAAGGCCACGATGGTATTCTCAAACGTAGCGGGTTGGGGATTGTTGGCAATCGCTTCAATCTCTGCATCGGCTTGCTTAATGGCCGCGTCGAAGTTGGCCACAAACGCCTCGGGGCGCACCAAATCCCAAGGAGGCACGCCTCCATAGGGTCCCGACCAGGGATCTAGTAGAGCGCGATCAGTCACCTTTGAATCTCCATTTTGTCCATGAG
>CAKQNH010000174.1 GCA_934255105.1 uncultured Pirellulaceae bacterium | reverse complement strand
TTTCGCGGTGTCACCCCGGCGAAGGCCGGGGTCCATCCTGAGATTCATAACTCGGCACCATCTCAGGATGGATTCCCCTTCGACGGTGGAGATCCCTTCAAAGGGACCCCGTTTGAGGACATGTTTCGCGGTCATAATTTTCGCGCAGTCCCGCCCGGAGGCATGTCTCCCCAAGGACGTATGCGTGGGCAACCGTCTCCCGGCGGTATCGGTTCTGGCGTGATCATCGACGCCTCCGGAATCGTCCTGACCAATAATCACGTGGTCGCGGGGGGGGGAGAGGTAACCGTCAAAACGCACGATGGGCGCGAGTTTAAAGCCGTCGAAGTGTGGACAGACCCGCAAACTGACGTGGCCGTAGTCAAGATCGATGCGACCGACCTCGTGGCGGCGCCACTGGGCAATAGCGACGAAGTCGAAATCGGCGACTGGGTCGTCGCTCTAGGGCAGCCTTTTGGACTCGAAAGCACGGTCACTGCGGGAATCATCAGCGCCAAGAATCGCGCGATGGGTATCACAGCACGCGAAAACTTTTTGCAGACCGATGCGGCCATCAACCCCGGCAATAGCGGAGGCCCGCTGTGCAATTTGCGCGGCGAAGTGATTGGAATCAATACCGCCATTTCGTCTCGCAGCGGTGGCAATGAAGGGATCGGTTTCGCCATCCCCTCCAATCTGGCGCGGTGGGTTAGTGATCAACTGGTCAGCAATGGTACCGTGCGTCGAGCCTACTTGGGCGTTGGTATTCAACCGGTCAATCAAGACCTAGCCAAGCAACTTGGTGTGGCACCTCGTAGCGGTGTAGCGGTAACAGACGTCTACCCGACGACCCCAGCCGCCAAGAGTGGCTTGCAAACTGGCGACGTGATCGTAAAGTTCGATGGTCAGCCGGTGGCCAATCCACAGCAACTGCAGTTGGCCGTCGAGCGGTCCGAGTTCGGCAAGCAGCTCAAGATTGACGTTATCCGCGACGGCAAACCGAAGCAGTTGAGTTACAAACCCGAAGAGCAACCCGAGAACTTCGGCGCACGTGGACCTGCAAAAAGTGAAGTTCGTCCTAGCAAACGCATGGAGAATTTCGGTCTCGAAGTCGCTCCCCTGGACGCAGAGGTGTCTCAACAATTGGGGCTGACCGGCGTTAGTGGGGTGGTCATTACGGCTGTCAGCGAGAACAGTCCAGCCGCAGAGGCAGGGCTGGAAACGGGTATGGTGATCAGCCAAGTCAATCGCCAGCCGATTAAGTCGGTGGATGAGTTTGTCACCGCCATGGAGCAGAGCGGCGGAGGTAGCGGCACGCTCCTGCTCGTACGCACGGAAAACGGCTCGCGTTTCATCGTGCTAAACTAGCGGTATGTTGCCAACGTAAGTTGGGCAAATCAGTCGCAGCCGCATTCACTAGAATGCGGCTGCGATCTTCGGCGTTTGCAACCTACGGCTTACCGACTCGCTTTCATTCTTTCATTTTTGCGCGCTACATCCATGAGACTCGCCGCCAAATTGGTACTACTCTTCCTCGGCTGCTTGGCGCTGGTGGTGGGAGTTTTTTCTTTTCTGTCTATGCAGCAGGCGCAGGACCTAGCGTTGGCGGAACACGAGAGACACGCCGCCGATCTGGCCGCCACGCTGCAGTCTGCGCTACGAAATTCGCAGTACAGCCCGCGCGAACTCGAACAAGTGCTGCTGACGTGGTCGGAGGAGGTAAACCATGTACGCGTTCGCTTGGTCAATCCCCAGCGAGCGCTCGATCCTGAGCTGCGGCCAGCGGTACCGGCAGAGTTGTTCATTAAGTCAACTGAGGTTACCAGCTTTACTTATCCGGATCGCTCGGGCCAGGTCACCATGTTCACGTACATTCCGCTGGATAATCCAGCGGGGGTCCAACTGGAGGTTGCTGCGCCCGAATCGTTTTGGTCGGATCGCTTGAGCGATTCTCTGCGCCGGTCTGCCATTTCGCTAGTAGTGGTTTCAGCCGTTACCAGCTTGGTGATATTGTTCGGTGGGTTATGGATGGTAGCCAAGCCGCTGGATCAACTGGTCGAAAAGGTGCATCGCGTGGGGCAGGGGGATCTATCGGGGCCCGTCGATTTGCGGCGCGGCGACGAACTGGGCAGGCTGGGCCAAGCGGTCAACGACATGTGCGATCAGTTGGAGCAGCAGCGCAACCGCATCACATCGGAAACCCAGCAGAGACTGCTGGCCGTTGAACAACTGCGGCACGGCGACCGCTTGCGAACTATCGGGCGTCTGGCCGCCGGGCTGGCGCATGAGATCGGCACCCCGCTCAATGTGGTGCTGGGGCGAGCGGAACTCATTGCCGGCGGGAAATTGCCCAGCGACGATGTCGCGACTAGCGCGAAAACAATTAAAGAGCAAACTCAACGCATTACCACTATCGTGCAGGAGTTGCTCAATTTTGCGCGCAGTAAGACACCGCAGCGGGCACCTGTGGATCTCAATCGCCTGCTAGAGGAATCGATCAATCTCCTGCGTCCCATGGCTGATAAACGTGGGGTGGCCATTGAGTTCGAACCCTGGTGCCACGACGCGACTGTCGAGCTGGATTCGGCTCAGATGCAACAGGTGTTTACGAATCTGCTGATCAACGCCGTGCATGCGACCGAATGCGACCGAGCCCAGTGCGGCGAGCAAACGCAGGTGAAGCCTCCGCAGCAGCATGTTAAAGTCTCGATCGCGCGCGTCGCGGCGGCTGACATCGAACCCGCACAGACCGGGGAGCAGTGCCACGAGACCGCCGAATATTATTGGCAGATCAGTGTTGAGGATTATGGAGTGGGGATGGAACGCGAGGTGAAGGAGAATATCTTCGAACCATTCTTTACGACTAAAGACGTCGGTGAAGGAACTGGCCTGGGGCTGTCGATCGCTTACGGCATCGTGCGTGAGCACTCCGGCTGGATCGCGGTCGAGAGTGAGCTCGGCGTAGGCTCGCGGTTTTCGGTGTATCTGCCGAAGAGTATTCCTCTTGACAGCCAATCTCCGCATGCGGTATCGGACAGCATAGAGGTCGCTGCAACGCGGACCTGTTAAATGCCACGCTCTGGAGAGAAAGGCTACTCATGCTCGTTCGAAGGCTCTGGTTGCTGCTCGCCGCAGGAATCGTTCTCACCTGGTTGCCAAGTGGGCGCGTGCCCAGCGGGCGCGTCAATGCGCAGCAGGGAAATAGCAGCAATTCCGCCGAGCGACTTGGTGAGCAGAACATCGCTCCGCTGTCTGATCAGCTCATCAAAGGTCTTCGCGCCATTACCCCAGAGCAGAAGCAATTTGTGGCGGTCACCGTGGCCTATGTGGAGCAGGGCGTCCTGCCGCGGGCTATGGTGAATCTAGTCTACCGCTGGGCGCTGGAACGCAATGCGACTGTGCCGTTTCCATATTTCGAGTACGCCATGCGTACCTTATCCAAGCGTCGCGGAGTGGAGCTGCCCTAGAACCACTCTTTTGGTGCGCAGGATATTGCCCTGTAATGCTGATTCCATGTCGTGCGATGTCGCCTTCGAACCCCCTTCATGTGGTTAAAAAGTGTGCTGTGGAGCTCGCGAGGAATAATTTACCAAAAAAAGCGGTTTATATATTGATTTCCCAGTTTTTCTGCCTAGACGATCGGGCCTGGAAGCGAAACAATTAGGTCGACTACCCTGCGCGTGTTGGGGTAGCGGTTTCGTCTGGAGTGCGCTCGAAGGGTAAGCGGTATACTCCTGACCACTCTCTGCATAGTGAAGCCTCAATCGATGAGTAACAAAAAGAGCCGACGGACGACTCGCCGGCACTATCGCCAGGCACCCGGTCCAACGGTTCAGCCTACCAGTGAAAAGGACGTCTCGGCGCTACTCAGTGGAGGCGCGCCGGCAGAAGCTTCGAGCACTCTTAAGTGGGTCTCGGGGAAGCTTCACGTATCGCGGGCAAATAATATCAACTGGGCAGCCGCCGCTTGGCTGGTCATGATCCACGTCGGTGCCTTAGCCGCCCCCTGGACGTTTAGTTGGTCCGCCCTGCTTGCACTTGTGATCATGCATTGGATCTGTGGTGGCATCGGTATTTGTCTCGGATACCACCGCCTGCTGACCCATTCTAGCTTTCAGACCCCGCGCTGGATGCGGCGGGCGCTTGCCACAGTTGGCTGCCTGGCCGGTGAAGGGCCACCGATGATGTGGGTTGCCAACCACCGCCTGCACCACGCCCGCAGCGACCAAGAGGGTGATCCGCATTCGCCGCGCGACGGCGGCTGGTGGAGCCATGCCTTCTGGTTGGCCTACAAAGTCGGCGGTAGGGATCAAGGAGAGTATTTCCGCAAGTGGGCACCAGACTTGTATCAAGATCGCTACATCCGGATGCTCGACTACGGTTTCATCCCGATCAATATCATCGCCTCGCTGCTCTTCGTCGGCATGGGCTACGCCATCGGTGGCGGCAGCTTGGCCATCTCCTGGCTAGTCTGGGCCGTCTTCTTGCGGATGACCTTGGTTCTGCATGCCACGTGGCTCGTCAACTCGGCCAGTCACATGTGGGGCTATCGCAATTACGAAACGCGCGACGACAGCCGCAACAACTGGTGGGTAGCACTGTTCGCCTATGGCGAGGGTTGGCACAACAATCACCATGCTCATCCACGGATGGCCAATCACGGCCACAAGTGGTGGGAATTTGATGTGACCTACAACACCATCCGGCTAATGAAGAAGCTGGGATTGGCCTGGGACGTTATCGACTATCGCAACCGCGCCGAAAAGAACGCACGGTAATGGTCGCGCGCTAAACTACCTCGTCTGACAATTGGGAATCACAGGGCTCGCAGTTTATGCGGCCCTGATTGCAAACTCGCGAGAACAATTCGAGTTTAGAACGATTCGCTATCTATGGCCGCCGAAACGTGCTCGAACTTATCCCGCGCTACGCCTGGTAGGATGGGTGTCACGTTAACCTTGCTGCGCTTAAGCTCTTCGATCTGTGCCGCCATGCGCTGGATCAAATTAGCGATCTCGTTGCCGGCCGATTCGCCAACGTGGACAGCCAAAGCCTTGCGGGCACTATAGGAAAGTCCAAGGTTATTGCTCATTCAAATACTCCTAAGTAAAAACTCTTAAGCGGGTAGGCCACAGGTCATATCAGTCTATTCAACGGTTACGCTCTTGGCTAGATTTCTGGGCTTGTCCACATCGCATCCGCGTAGCAGGGCGATTTCGTAAGCCAGCAACTGCAAAGGAATTGCGGCGACAATTGGCTGCAGGAATTCTTCGACTTTGGGGATGGTGATCACCGCATCGGCCAGTTGGGTGACCAGCGGGTCGACGTGGTCGACGACGGCGATCACTGGACCGCCCCGAGCTTTGACCTCCTGGAGATTGCTCAGCACTTTGTCGTAGACGTTCCCCTGTGGGACTATAAATACGGAAGGCGTGTCGCTGTCGACCAAGGCGATCGGGCCGTGTTTCATTTCGGCGGCCGGATAGCCTTCGGCATGGATGTAGCTGATCTCTTTCAGCTTCAGAGCGCCTTCGAGCGCCGAGGGGAAATTGTAGTTCCGCCCCAAATACAGGAAGTTCGTTGCGTCGGCAAACCGGGCGGCGATTTGCTTTACCTCCGCGTGGCACGCTAGTGTTTCTTCCAACGCGCGGGGAAGCTGCTCTAGTTGATCGATAATGCGCAGACCGGCTTCGAAGCTCAGATGTCGCAGGCGGCCGAAATACAGCGCTAACAGCGCTAGCACCGACAATTGCGAGGTAAAGGCTTTGGTGGATGCGACGCCGACCTCTGGGCCCGCATGGAGATAGACACCGCCGTCAGCTTCTTGAGCGATGCTGCTGCCGATGACATTGCAAATCGCCATCGTGTGATGCCCCTTGCGTTTCATCTCGCGGAGGGCGGCCAGCGTGTCTGCGGTCTCACCGCTTTGGGTAATGCCGAACACGATGGTGTTGGCCTCCACGGGCGGATTGCGATAGCGGAGCTCGCTGGCATATTCGACTTCTACAGGAATCCGCGCTAGCTCTTCGATCAAATATTCGCCGACCAAGGCCGAATGCCAACTCGTTCCACAACCGGTCAAAATGATTCGCTGCACACCGCGCGATTGCTGGGGAGTCAGATTCAGCCCGCCGAACCTAGCTGTAGCGCTATCGCGATCCAGTCGCCCGCGCAGGGCGTTTTGGACCGAACGCGGCTGTTCGTAGATCTCCTTGAGCATGTAGTGTGGGTAGCCTTCCAAGCTGACGTCTACGGATTCATCGGAAAGCACTTGAATGTTCGGGCGGATGCGACCATCGTCGCGGTGGATGATTTGAATGCTGTCGGGACGAATGATCGCCAACTGGTGATCCGCCAGGTAGATGATTCGCTCGGTGAAGCCAACCAACGGCGAGGTATCGCTGGCAACAAACTGTTCGTTCTTGCCCACCCCGACGACGAGTGGGCTGCCACAGCGGGCGGCGAGCAATAGATCCTGAAAGTCGCGAAACAGAATGACCAAACCGTATGTACCGCGTAGTTGGGCAATGGCATCCTGCACCGCTTCCACGCAGTCCTGCACTGCTACTACCCGCTGCTCCCCCTGGGTGCGTTGCTTCAAGCAGTCGGCGATTAAGTGGGCGATTACTTCGCTATCGGTCTGCGAATGGAAGTGATAGCCCTTGCTTAGCAACGACTGCTTGAGCGATTCGTAGTTTTCGATGACTCCATTGTGAGCAAGAGTGAGCATGCCTTGGCCGCCCATATGCGGGTGGGCATTTTCGCGCGTGGCCGCGCCGTGTGTCGCCCACCGCGTATGGCCGATTCCCAGCGGCCCGACCATATTGGATTGTCGCACGGCAGTCACCAAATCGGCGACGCGGCCAGCGGTCTTGGTCACGCGAATACCCTCGGCAGGCCGCAACGTGGCGATGCCCGCGCTGTCATAACCGCGATATTCCAACCGCTGTAGGCCGGTCAATAAAAATGGACATGCATTCTGGCTGCCGATGTAACCAACTATTCCACACATAGGCTTGGGGTCTTAAGTGAGCGTCAGGTATACTTCCGATTAAATAGGATGCGTAAAAAGAGCCTACCCCGCCGCACACTGGAGTGGAAAAAAATAGCCTCTCGAATTGGTTAAGTTCTTTATGGGATAGACCGATTAAGCAGGCTCGAACGATTACTGCCTATAATTCGTCCAGAGCAATGCGCAGCAGGGCGACGCAGGTGGGAGCATGAGTAATTTCGCTACGGCGTACGAGGTCCAAAGCCTGATCAAATGGCAGGACGATATGTTCGATCTGTTCGGTCCCTTCGGGGGCAGTGAGACCGTGGCTCAACTCTTGAGCCAGATACAGATCGACCGTCGAAGCGATCGCCGACGTGAATGGATCGACTTGCCCCAGCCAGGTCCATTTGGCAGCCGTCAGTCCCAACTCTTCCGCCAATTCTCGTTCCGCTGCCAATTCGGTTGCTTCTTCCTCTTCGATCCCGCCGCTGACTCCCTCCAAGGTAAACCTGCCCACGGCGTAGTGGAATTCGCGAGTCAAATGGACTTGCCGCTGCTCGTCCACGGCGATCACACACACTCCCGGTTTGAGCCGCACAGTAGAATACGTTCCGGGGAGCCCATCGGGCTGTGTCACCTGATCTACATGGACGTTGATCCAGGGGTCGCCATAGACGTGTTGCGAACTGTTGATAGTCCAGGGGCCATGTGTCCGCATTGCGGGGGTGTTCCTTTATTTAAGTTAACGATTTGCTTACGCAGTGTAACTAAGCGGCTTAGTGTAGGGGAAAAGTAGCTTTAGGGGTAGAATCGCACCGACGGCAGGGTGCCGGAGCGGGCTCGGTCGAGTTAAGATAGAGGGTTGTGGCGCAAGCTGAGACGTTCTTCAAAGCCGCCCAGAAACAACGTAACGCCAGCGATAGGTAGATGGTTACCAAGCTACAGAGCTACAGAAATCGCCCCCCCTCCCTGCTCCGCTCCTTCCCCGTCCCTCCTCCCACCAAGAGAATTCTGTTGCTATGAGCGATCCGTTCGGCCTGGCGGCTGATACAACTCGGTACGACATTGATTTTTCTGTGCCGCAGGTTCACCGTCTGCGTTTCACTCGCGATTGCTTCGGCGACGATTTTCCTGTCCTTAGCGAACTATTGCAGTCTAGCTCCAGTGCCGCATCTCGAGTGCAAGTCTGGCTCGATCAGGGGC
>CAKQNH010000173.1 GCA_934255105.1 uncultured Pirellulaceae bacterium | reverse complement strand
CCATCCAAAATGTGCCCCGAGCGAGCGCCGCTGGCTGCGATGTGCGCAGTTCTGCCACCCAGCCCATCCTCGACCAGTTGGATCGTCAAACAATCATCCGGCAAGCACTCCGGGAATTTGTCAGCCCACTCGATCAGTACCACACACGGCTCGTCGAAGAGTTCATCGATCCCTAAATCCCACACTTGAGCGATCGATTCGAGTCGGTAGAAGTCGAAGTGGTGGATGGGCCATGGCCCGTGGTAGGTGTGCTGCAGGACGTATGTCGGACTAGTGACTTGTCCCGCCGCAATGCCCAGGGACTCTATGAAGAAACGAACCCACTGCGTCTTGCCAGCTCCCAGTGTGCCGACCAGAGCAATCGTCAGCGGCGGCTGGATGAACTGCGACACCTGCCGTGCAAGCCGCTCCGTGGCAGCCAGCGTGGGCAGATGGCGCGTGATGGGCTGGTGCGTCACTGCTCTAAACCTTTGGCAAAGTTGAGTTCTAGAGGTGGAGGGAGAGGAGACGCAGGCTTCCAGACTGGGTTTCACGAGTGATTCAAGGTTGACAAGCTGGAAGCTTATCCCACGGATGACAAGCTGGAAGCTTATCCCACGGTTGACAAGCTGGAAGCTTATCCCACGGATGACAAGCTGGAAGCTTATTACACGGACGACAAGCTGGAAGCTTATTACACGGGTGACAAGTTGGAAGCTTATTACACGGGTGACAAGTTGGAAGCTTATTACACGTTTGACTGGCTGGAAGCTTATCCCACGGATGACAAGCTGGAAGCTTATCCCACGTCTGGCTAGCTGCTGGCCAAAGCCACGGGGGCGCCCACGCTCCATGACTTGGGATCGCTCGCGTCGCGATGGATGTGGCGATACAACGTGTCCCGCTCGACCGGCTGCCGACCGGTCTCTTTAATCAGCTCGGCGATGCGCTGCGACGTCAGCAGTTGGGGCGTAGTGGCACCGGCATCATGGTAGATCAGCTCGTGGCGAACCGTGCCGTCGATGTCATCGGCACCGTAGTGCAAGGCTACTTGAGCGGTCTCGATCCCTAGCATGATCCAGTAAGCTTTGATATGCGGGACATTGTCGAGCATCAGACGCGAGACCGCCAGCGTTCTCAGATCGGCCAGCGCCGAGGGCTTTTTGATGTCGGCCAACTCGGTGTTGTCAGGGTGAAAGGCGAGCGGGATGAAAGTTTGGAAGCCGCCCGTTTCGTCCTGCAGTTCACGCAGCCTCAGCAGGTGGTCGATGCGATGGAAGGCTTTCTCTACGTGCCCATAGAGCATGGTGCAATTGCTGCGCATGCCCAATTGATGAGCCGCCCGATGGACCTCAAACCACTTGTGCGCATCGGCTTTGTGTTCGCACAATTGGTCGCGCACTTCGGGGTGGAAAATTTCTGCACCGCCGCCGGGTAGACTCCCCAATCCCGCCTCGCGCATATCGGCCAAAACCTCGCTCACCGACCATTTGGCCAAGAATTCAAACCAGCCGATCTCGACCGGAGTCCAAGCCTTGATATGAATCGTGGGAAAGGCCTGGTGTAGAGTTTCGACAATGCCGCGATACCAGCTATAGGGCATCTTGTGATGCAGGCCACCGACGATGTGCATTTCGGTGCAACCGTTTTCATAAGCTTCCGCCCCCCGCGCCAGCACCTGCTCGGGCGTCATGGCATAGCCCTTGGGGTTGCGTAGGTCGCTGCGAAATGCACAAAAGCGACAGCGGTAGATGCAAACATTCGTAGGATTGAGGTGCGTGTTGATATTGTAGTAGGCCACATTGCCGTGCAGGCGCTCACGCACCAAGTTGGCCAGCTCGCCAATCTCTTGCAGCGAGACGGCTGGGTCGTACAGCAGCATGCCATCTTCGCGATCCAGGCGCTCGCCCGACTCGACCTTGCTGCGGATGCGTGCGAAGTGCTGTTGCTGTTGAGTAGCAGTCATGTGTTTTCTTTCCGACGCAATTTCGGGATTGTAGTAATGCTACTCATCATAACCGCAGAGCCCAGAAAAGTTTAACCCTGTTTCCGACCTGCCACAAAACATTGCGTAGCGGAAGTCGCCAAGACTTTCGCTGAGTAATCGTTAAACCGTGCGGGCATCGCCCCACGCGTAACATGCAAAAGGCGAGAGCAAAACAGGACTCGCGACCCGCTGGGCACACGGTTTAACGAAAAAACGGCACGCTCTGCAGAGCGTGCCGTTTGAGTGAGGCAAAATGTCGCCGCCCAACTCGAGGCGGCGGACATGCACCGTTATTAGGACTTAGTGTCCTAGTACATATCGTGGTCGCCGCCGTGACCCTTGCCGCCCTTGCTGTCCTTGGGCTTTTCTGCGATCAGCGCGTCGCTGGTCAGCAGCAGGGTCGATACGCTGGCCGCGTTGGCCAGAGCGGTGCGAGTCACCTTGGTGGGGTCGATCACGCCAGCTTTGACAAGGTCTTCATAGACGTCAGTTAGCGCATTGTAACCCATGTTCCCCTTTTGCTCGGAGACCTTCTCGCACACGATGCCGCCATCTTTGCCAGCATTTTCGCTGATCATCGTCAGCGGAGCGCGGCAAGCGCGAACGATAATGTTGTAGCCAACCTTCTCGTCGTGAGACAGCGATTCAGCGGGCGAGACGGCCGCGCTAGCGCGAAGCAGAGCCACGCCGCCACCGGGCAGAATGCCTTCTTCGACAGCCGCACGCGTAGCATGCAGAGCGTCTTCTACGCGGGCTTTTTTCTCTTTCATTTCGCTTTCGGTCGCGGCACCGACATTGACCTTAGCTACACCGCCAGCCAATTTGGCCAGGCGCTCGTCCAGCTTCTCGCGATCGTAGTCGCTGGTCGTGTTCTCGATCTCGCGACGGATCTGATCGATCCGTCCCTTGATGTCAACGCTTTTGCCAGCACCTTCGATGATGGTGGTATTGTCTTTGTCGACGATAACCTTCTTGGCGCGTCCGAGTTCTGCCAGTCCAACCGACTCGAGCTTCGTGCCCAGAGCTTCGAAGATCGCCGTGCCACCGGTCAGAATGGCAATGTCTTCCATCATCGCCTTGCGACGATCGCCGTAGCCAGGTGCCTTCACTGCGCAAACATTGAGCGTGCCGCGCAGACGGTTGATGACCAGCGTGGCCAGAGCTTCACCGTCGACATCTTCAGCCACGATTAGCAGCGGCTTGCCTTGCTGAACGACCGCCTCCAATACTGGTACCAGATCCTTGATATTTGAGATCTTCTTTTCGAAGACCAAGATAAAGGGCTCTTCCAGAACTGCTTCCATGCCAGCCATATCGCTGACGAAGTAGGGAGAGAGGTAGCCGCGGTCGAACTGCATGCCTTCGACGAATTCCAGTTCGGTGTGCAGGCTCTTGCCTTCATCGACGGTCACAACGCCGTCCTTGCCGACCTTTTCCATGGCGTCTGCCAACAGCTCGCCAATTTCGCGATCGTTGTTGGCGGCGATGCTGGCCACATTGGCCATTTCCGATTTCTCGCGGATCTTGATCGACATCTTGTGCAGTCGCTCGGTGATGTCGGCGACGGCTTTCTCCATACCCGTTTTCATTTGGATAGGATTGACGCCAGCTACAACCGACTTGAGGCCTTCGTTGAAAATGGCTTCGGCCATAACGGTAGCAGTGGTGGTACCGTCGCCGGCTACGTCGCTGGTCTTGCTAGCGACTTCGCGGACCATGCGGGCGCCCATGTTTTCGAAGACGTCTTCCAGGTCGATTTCCTTGGCGACTGTCACACCGTCTTTAGTAACGGTTGGGCTGCCAAAGCTCTTTTGAAGAATGACGTTGCGGCCCTTGGGCCCGAGAGTCACCTTGACGGCGCGAGCTAGTTTGGAAACGCCGCGGCGAATGGCTTCGCGGGCTTCCTGATCGAAGGCAATGATCTTTGCCATGAGTTGAGAACTCCTAATGTGTGGATTGAATGGTACGTTGTGCGGAAAGGGGAGGTGTTATGCTGAGGACGTCCCGGGACGTCGCGCGAATCGCTGGAATTACGCCAATCGCTGGAATTACTCGAGGATCGCGAGCACTTCGCCTTCGCTCATCAGCACATACTCGGTGTCGCCGATCTCGATATTTTCACCCGCGTAGCTGGTGAACAACACGCGGTCTCCAGCTTTGACTTGCATTTCACCGCGGCTACCATCGTCGAGCAGACGCCCGTCACCCACACTGATTACCTTGCCGCGCGTCGGCTTGTTCTGAGCACTATCTGGCAGGTAGATCCCGCCCTCGGTGCGATCCTCGGACTCCTCGCGTTTGACAACAATCTTGTCCCCCAGCGGTTGAAGTTTGATGTTCGTCGATTCTTTTTTCTTGGTAGCCGTCGCCATGAGCGGCACTCCTCCACAATTTTGAGATGCGAGACAGAAGCTTTTAAAGGCCGAAATTGCACACAGACCGAAGTCAACAAGCCGCTTGGCTGGCTCCGGTCAAAAAGGCATACGAGTTTGTCCTTCCAGGGGCAAGCAAAATCCGTGCCACACGGTGATAAGGGGGTGGTGCGCCATGCTCCTGCGAGGATCCACAGCAGGGGCTCTCCTCCCGTTTTATACCTTATATCTCAAAAATACCGGCCCCCCCCTGCCAGCCTGTCTGGCATGAGTAGATTTCTGCGAGTTAGCCCACGCATTTGCTGGAGTGTAGCCTTTAGGTGATTCAAGGGACGTAAGAGCCGACGCATTTGTTGGAGTGTAGCCTTTAGGCGATTCAAGAGACGCGTGAAGCGGCTAAAGCCTGGACTCCAACAAATGCGCGTGAGGCGGCTAAAGCCTGGACTCCAGCAGATAAGTAAGTCCATGCCATTCAAGTTCGCAAGGGTCGCGGATGGGCTGCCAATTTGACAAATGCCATGCAGGCCCGAGTTGCTGCTGATTTGTAGCACTTACAATCTATTGTCGCATTCTATGGCAACGCTCCCCCAAGACACCATGAGTGCCTAAAGACCCCATGAGCGACGTAAGCCACCAAGAGTCTTGAAGACTCCCGCTACGACCCGAAATGGTATACTGTGCGAATGAACCCCAGCTCTGCCACTCCACGCTTCAGCGACCAACAATTGCAAGCCTACTTGGACGAGGCGCTCCCCACTGCCGAAATGTCGACAGTGGAGCAGCGCCTGCGCGACGATGGCGAACTGCGCGAACGACTGCTAGAGCTAGCGGGCCAGCGCGAGGCGGGCGTGCATGGGCTAGGCGAGATCTGGCGACGCCACCGACTCAGTTGCCCACCCCGCACCCAACTGGGCGGCTTTCTGCTGGGAACGCTAGAAGCGGAGCAGCAGGCGTATGTCCAGTTCCACCTGCAGCACATCGGCTGCCGTCTATGCGCTGCCAATCTGGAGGATCTACAGCAGCAGCAGGACCAGCAACAGCAGGACCAGCAACAGCAGGATACCGAATCCCGACGACGGCGTTTTTTCCAAACCAGCGCTGGCTTGCTCCGCGATCGCAAAGATGGGTCGTATTAGCCCCGTGTGGCATTGATTTTATTCGCACGGGCAAGCGTGTTAATGCTTCGGGGAAAACGGGCAGGAGTGCCCGTTCCACGGAAGAAAAAGAAAACGGGCAGGAGTGCCCGTTCTACGCAGGGAATGCGGCCAGGCGTACATGCTCAGGCGGCGGTGCGCGACATGGCTTCCAGTCGCGACAGGGCAACCATCAATTGGTGCCACTGGATCAACACTTCAAAAGTATCGAGCTCGACGGCGTCCGAGCGATCATAGCCCAGCTCGCTGACTCGGATAGTGTTCCCTAGCACGCGCACGCCATCGACCAGCGAGAGTTGGCTTTTCTGCTCCGGGCTGAGCTCCTCGTCATCGTACACGGGGACCACTTGTCGCATCGAGCAGTGGACGGCCCACAGGGCAGCTTTCTCAGTATCGTCGGCCGAGATCAGCGTGCGAACATTACCGCTTTGAACATAAAATTTAGCCATTGGATAGGACCACCTTTGCCGAGATTTCACTGGGGGAAGACCGCCAAGGTGCAGGCTCTATCACTGCCCGCCGCGTTGCCTTGGTACCCTTAGATATCGCAGGCCCAGGGACACCTCTGGTCACACAGCCGCAGCCTGCAACCGGAATTTGCGAATTTGTTTCAAAAGCCTGCGGCGGAACTCATTGCCAGCCGCCGGGTTTACAGGAGTGATCAAATCAATCAGCAAAGCGCAGACGGACGCCTTCGTCTGAATTAGACTTAGGGAGCAGCATACCTACCCCTCCCACCATGACGCTCCCTAGCTCGTCCCACCCTACTCGGGATGCTTCTCGTGTCGGCCCGCTCCGATCGCAGCTTCCCGAGGCATGTTTTTAAGTCGCCCATAGCTCGATAGTCAGGATTTCGCCCGATGCCTTCCACCCAACCACAGCTCGCTCGAAAATCGGGCAAAGTTCTGTTTATCGTGATCGGTTTGTTAATCGTGATCGCCGGCGGTGCCTACGCCACCTACCACTACGGGGGGTTTAGCGACGCACCTTCAGAAAGCAACGTTATCGCCGAGGCCGTTATTCGTGGCCCCTTTGATCACATTGTGATCGAGCAGGGCGAAGTCGAAAGCAGCAGCAACATCGAGGTGGTTTGCCAGGTTAAATCACAGGGCTCTGGAGGGGGTAGTGGAACACCTATTCTGTGGGTTATCGACGAAGGGACCTATGTCAAGGCAGGTGATAAGCTGGTCGAACTGGATTCCTCTGCACTGGACAACCAACTCAAGTCGCAGCGCATTGCCGTAGCGGGGGCTGAGGCCATGGTGATCAGCTCCAATGCGTCGGTCCGCACCTCTGAAATTGCCCTCCAAGAATATTTGGAGGGGACGTTCATGTCCGAGCGCAAGGCGATCCTCAGCGAGATCGATGTGGCCCAACAAGAACTGCTCAACGCCGAGCTGAAATTAGCCAGCGCCGAACGCTTGGCGGCCAAGGGAATGTTCAACAAACGCCAAGTGCAGGCCGAAGGCTTCGCCGTTTCCAACGCCAAGAACGTGCTCGAATCGGCTAAAGCTCGCTTGGAAATTCTCGAACGACTAACCAAAGAAAAATTCAAAGTCCAATTTGAAAGCGATATCGAGGCCGCCAAGGCCAAGCTGAAATCCGACACCAGCGTGCTCTCTGAAGAGGAAGACAAACTCAAAGATATCCAAGACCAAATCGCCAAGTGCGTGATCATGTCTCCAGCCGACGGCGTCGTGGTCCACAATAACCAATACAGCAGTCGCGGCGGCAGCGCCGAGTTCGTCGTCGAAGAGGGGGCTTTGGTCCGCGAACGACAAACGATTATGAAACTGCCCGATCCCACCAAAATGCAGGTCAAAACATCGATCAACGAACAGAATATCACTCTGATCGCTGAAGGGATGGCGGCCAAAATCAAGGTCAACGCGGTCGAAGGAGATATGCTGGCGCGGATCAAACGCGTCAATAAATACCCCGAACCAGGCAGTTGGTTCAGCTCGTCGGTCAAAAAGTACACCACCTACGTCGAAATCCTTTCCCCAGCCCCGTCGATTCGCACGGGCATGACGGCTGAGGTGCGGATCTTCGTGCGGCAAATCCCCGACGCACTGCAGATCCCCGTGCATGGCATCTACGAATACAAAGGACACCACTTCTGCCTGCGCAAAAACGGTGACAAATGGGATACCGTGCCGGTCAAGATCGGAGCTACCAACGACAAAATGGTAACCATCGACGAAGGGCTGGCTGAAGGGGATTTGATCGCCATGAATCCTCGCAAACATCTCGACCTGCTGCAACTGCCCGAAGTTGACGAAGTTTCCGATCGCGACAAGCTGGCCGAAATCGGGGCCGACGCAGGGGAACCCGCTAAGCCATCTGAGCTTGAAGAGACAGTCGGCCCTGGGGCCGGTGCCCCAGGCGGCAGTGGGGCTCCAGGGGCCGGTGGACGGGGTGCCGGTGGACGGGAGACTGGTGGGCGGGGTGCCGGCGGAGAGGGGGCCGCACATGGCGCTGCTGGTGCCGGCGGCCCGCCTGGTGGGGGTGGCGGTGGTTTCAACCCGCAAATGATCGTCGATCGCATCTTCCAAGCCGACGCCGACGGCGATGGCAAACTATCAGCTCAGGAAATTGAGACGCTCGACGAGCGCATGCGTGGTCGTGTGAGCGAGTACGACGCGAACTCCGACGGGGTTTTGGAGAAAGCTGAAGTGCTGCAAGCGCTGAAGAAGCG